>CBDVDJ010000457.1:0-3376 GCA_965372695.1 uncultured bacterium | reverse complement strand
CCGAAGAGCGCCATCGCCCCCGCGGCGACCGCGTCCTTGTACGACATGGTTCTGCGGCTGACGTCCATGTCGGCCATGACAGCATCGTTCACGATACGTTCCACCTCTGAGACCTGATCGTCCGTCATCGCCTGGTAGTGGTGAAAATCGAACCGCAGCCGGTCGGGCGCGACCAGCGACCCTGCCTGGGCCACGTGATCTCCGAGAACCGTTCGCAGCGCCGCGTGCAGCAGGTGCGTCGCCGTATGGTTTCTCATCGTCGCCAGGCGCATTTCGGCGTCCACTGACAGCGAGACGTTGCGATTGTCACCGAGGAACGCGGCAATGTCGCCGGGCCCGGCTTTGCCGCCTCGCGGCCAGACCACCGAGTGCACCACCCGGTCGCCATCGTGGCGCGCGTCGACGACGTCGAGTCGCTCGCCGCCGATTTCCGCCGTACCGGTGTCCCCGACCTGACCTCCGCTCTCGGCGTAGAACACGGTGCGGTCGGTGATGAGATCCACCCTGCAGTTTTTCGCGTCGTCTTGCACGCGATACGCACATAGCGTCGCTTCGCAGGACAGGTTCTCGTATCCTTCGAACACAGTCGCCCCCCCCCCGGGGGTATCGAGCTCGACAAACTCCGTGTCGATTTCCTGTGACGCGGAATGAAAACTGCTGCGGCGCGCGCGTTCCTTCTGCTTCGCCATGGCCGCCTCGAATCCGGCACGCTCGACGGCGAGCCCCCTGTCTTCGGCCAGTTCTTCGGTGAGTTCGAGGGGAAAACCGAACGTGTCGTAGAGTACAAATGCGTCGCCGCCGTCGACTCGCCCCCCTCCTTTGCCCGCCGCCTTGTCGAGGATCGACTCGAGCTTGCTCATACCCTGCTCGAGTGTCGACAGAAATCGTTCTTCCTCGGCGGTGATGATCTCCTTGATGAAGTCACCGCGTCCCAGAAGCTCGGGATACCGTCCGCCCATCTTCCCGATCACGACGTCCACGGCGGGGGCGAGAAACGGTTGTTTGACGCCAAACGGCTGCATCTTGGTGAGCGCGCGGCGAAGGAGGCGGCGCAGGACGTACCCGCGTCCCTCGTTGGACGGCATGATGCCTTCGGACAGGGCGAAAGTCAGCGCGCGAACGTGATCGGAAGCCACGTTGAGGGCGAGTCCCGCCCTTTCCCGGGTCGCCTCGTCGGGCAGCGCTTGCGCGACCGCCTCGCGGATCGGGAGGAATTCATCTGTGTGATAGCTGTCGGGCGCTTCCTGGAGAATGAACGCCGTGCGTTCGAGGCCGAGTCCCGTGTCGATACCGGGCCGCGGCAGGTCGTCGTAGCTGCCCGACTCCGTGTAGAAAAACTGCGGAAAAACCAGATTCCAGTACTCGATAAAACGGTCTTCCGTCCCGGGGTCACCGAGCCGGGAGCCGTCCTCGCCGCCGCGGCCGGTGTCGTAGTACATCTCCGACGACGGCCCGCAGACGCCGGTGTCACCTACCGGGCCCCAGAAATTGTCTTCCCTGCCCATGCGTACGATGCGATCGGCGGGAAAGCCGATATGCTTCGCCCACAGGTCGAACGCTTCGTCGTCGTCCTGGAACACGCTGATCCACATACGCTCGACGTCGAGCCCCCACACGTCGACGGAGAGTTCCCACCCCCACTCGATCGCTTCCTTCTTGAAATAGTCGCCGAAGCTGAAGTTGCCCAGCATCTCGAAAAACGTGTGATGCCGCAGTGTCCGGCCGACGTTCTCGAGGTCGCTCTGCTTCCCGCCGGCGCGAAGGCACTTCTGCACAGAAGCGGCGCGCCGATACGGGGCTTTGTCGGGGGCGAGATAGAACGACTTGAAGGGCACCATCCCGGCCGCGGTGAAAAGCAGCGTGGGGTCTTCGGGCAGAAGAGGCGCGCTGGATACGACTTCGTGCTTTCGCGCGCGGAAGAAATCGAGGTAGTCCTTCACCAGCCGGTCGACGGCGAACCGCCCGGCACCCGTTTGCTTATGGTCAGGATTCGTAGTCATTGTCCGAAACGTTTGAATGGTGGAGGAGGTCGTAGACCACGTTATTCACGACCTCGTAATCGAAACCCCTGCGCCTGAGAAAGTCGCCGATTCGCCGCGCGGCCTTTTCGTCGACGGGGCAGCCGGCGGCGCGCGTCTCGGCCAGCTCCCGCGCCATCGATTCCTGCGTCGGGGCGTCGAACGCCTCTTCCAGGACGCCCTCGACGATCGACTTGCGTACCCCCATGCGTCCGAGATCGTGACGCAAACGGTAGGGCCCGTGCCGCCTTACGTCCCTCTTGATCCGGACGTATTCGCCGGCAAAACGAAGGTCATCGATGAGTCCCGCTTCTTCGAGCTCGGTCAGGATGCCGTTTCGTATCGAAGTCTCTATGGCCAGTTTGTCGAGCGCGTCGGCGACCTGTTTCCGTGTCCGCATCCGCCGCGAAATCAACAGGTGCGCCTTGTCTTTTCCCCGGAAGTACTGGTCCATCCGGTCGAACCTGGAAACGTCTTCGTCCGACACCACTGCGGCGACGGTGAACGTCACGGCCTCCTGCGGTATGGTAAAAAACCGCCCCCCGGCGAGTTTGACGGTGACCCGTCCCCGGGGGCGCGGTTTCAACTCGATGACGTTATCGGGCATCTAACGCTTGCTCATCCGGGCGGCGCCGGGACGTTTCTTCGACGGTGGCGTAACTTCCGGGGCCTTCGCCACGGGGGAAGACTGCGCTACCTCCGGGGCATTCACCACCGGCGAAGACTGTGCTACCTCCGGGGCCATCGCCACCGGCGAAGACTTCGCCGCCTCCGGGGCCTGCGTAGTCCCGGACTCTCCACCGGCGGAGGCCTCGGCACCTTTTGCGCCGGGCTCGTTCAATCCGTGCTCCGCGCGGATCCTGGACGCGATCTCTTCGGTGATGTCGGTGTTTTCCCTGAGGAACCGCCGGGAGGCTTCCTTGCCCTGACCGAGACGTACGTCACCGTACGAATACCAGGTCCCGCTCTTCTTCACCACTTCCATGTCCGCTCCGATATCCAGAACGTCGCCTTCGTAGCTGATACCCTCTCCGTAAATAATGTCGAACTCGCTCACCTTGAACGGCGGCGCGACCTTGTTCTTGACGACCTTGACCTTGGTCCGGTTGCCCGTAATGGCGTCCCCGTCCTTGATCGCGCCGATACGCCGGATGTCCATTCGCACCGTCGCATAGAACTTGAGCGCGTTGCCGCCCGACGTGGTTTCCGGGCTGCCGAACATCACGCCGATCTTCATCCGGATCTGGTTGGTGAAGATCAGGCACGTCTTGGTCTTGCTCACCGTACCCGTCAGTTTGCGGAGGGCCTGCGACATCAACCGCGCCTGCAAGCCCACGTGTGCGTCACCCATTTCACCG
>CBDVDJ010000456.1:0-3379 GCA_965372695.1 uncultured bacterium | reverse complement strand
TCGCCGTGTGCATAGATCGCGATCCACGACGGCTTGAACAAGCCTTCTACGCGCCCGCCGAACGCCTCGAATATTTCTCCCGGGTCGAGCTTCCTGGCGAGCTGACGGTTGAACTCGAACACCTCCTGCCGATAGGCGTACACTCCGCGGTAGAACAAACGGTCGACGAAACGCTGAACGCGGGCGCGCGCCGGCGCGAACGTGATGGCGAGGACGAGAACGGCGATCGGTGTAAATACGTACTGAGCGACGTTCAGCTCCCTCATGACAAAACTCCCCGCCGCCGCCACCAGTATGTAGTAGACGGCGATGATGACGCCGGAAAGCACGGCATACACGAGTCCCCGCCGCACCACGTGGTTCAACTCTATCGCGCCGTGCTTGAGGATCGCGTACGCGAAAGTCGCGGGCACGAAACCCAGGCAGAGAACGCTCAAAAACTCGAGGAAGTAGTTTTCGCCCGCCGACACCTGCCGGATGGCCAGCGTGACGACGAACGGGAGTATACCGACCAGTGTTCCCGCGGTAACGACCCGCAGCTTCTGCTTCTGTGCTCGGGGAGACGACCGGTAGGACCGGAAGAACAGAACCAGCGAAGCCACGAGATAGGCGGGGAAGTACGCCCCCGATAAGGCCACGATAACGATGACGAGACGGGGATTGACGGCGTCGAGGTTGAAACGGCCGACGATGACGGCCGCCGTCACGATATAGATCGCCACCGGGACCGCGTAAAGCGCCGCGAGACGCCATCGGCGCTCCGAGACGGTTCCGCTCCGCGGGCGGGCGGGAAATACGAGAAAGAAGTGCAGGAACACGGCGGGAAAGGCGAGCATGGCGGCGTCGTGAAACAACTCGCCGGCCAGCTGCAGGGCCATGTGGGAGACCGACGGCCTGTGCGTGAAGAAAAACGCGAGTAAGGCGCAGTTGAGCGCGAAGAGCGCCCCCAGAAGGTCGGGGCGCCGCAGGTATACCCACGTCCCGCCCAGGAGAAATGACAGCGCGAGCAGCAACAGGGCGAAGTGCCAGACGAGCCGCCGCGGGGGAACGCTTTCAAACACGACCGTTTCGACGTGCCGGGTACCGTCCCGAACCAGCGTGTACTCGAGCGGTTCGAAATCCACGTTCGCTGCGAGCAGGCTCCGGTAGTGGATGTTGTTGCGAAGACGTTCACCGGCCACCGCCCATATCTCGTCGCCGGCCACGACGTTTCCGCCGCCGTTGGGTCCGTCGGCGCGAACACGGGCAACGACGAGATTTCTCGTGTCAATGCCGGGATCGGGGCTGCGGATCAGTTCGGCGACGCCGGGAAACTCGAGGACGACGATGGCGATGACAAAAGCGAAACAGGCAATCCGGAACGCGCCGCGCGGCGGGGGAGTACTGCCGTTTCGTCTCCGATCCCGTGTCTTCGCCAAAAGGGACCCTTTCGTTTCAGGCCGTGGGAGTAGATTCGTTTCCAGCTTGGGACGCCGGATTCGGCACTGTCAACACGAAACTGCGGGTACCACCCGGAAACACGCCCGAAACGCCCCCTGGACGCCGAATTTCCCTCTTGTCTAAGTCAATGCTATATGCTATGTTATCGCGAATCATATTTTCGAACATGGGGGTAGCGCCGAATGGCAACCAAACGCAAAGTCGTCAAGAAAGACATCAAGAAGGATCCGCTCGTTACATACGCTCTGAAAGCGTCCACGTACGCCCAGGAGCACTTCAATCAGATCATCATCGGCGTCGTCGTGCTGGTCGCCGTCATCGCGGTCGTGGTGTTTGTATCCAACAATCAGCGCCAGTCGGAGCAGCAGTCGGAGCGGCAACTCGCGCAGGCGATGTCCCTGTATCAGCAGCGCGACTTCGAGGCAGCCAAGGGTTCGTTCAATTCGATCGCCGACCGCTTCGGCGGTCGTAACGGCGCCGTGGCCCGCTATTACAAGGCCGAGTGCGAGTTCAAACAACGGAATTACTCGCAGGCGCTGATGGACTACGAAAAGTATCTGGACTCGTCGTCTGATTTCCCCGAGTTCAAACCCGCGGCGATGTATGCGGCGGCCCTGAGCCAGGAAGGACTGGGAAACGTCCCTGAAGCGGCCGGCATGATGGAACAGGCCCACCACGCCTTTGACGAGGCCGATCCGAGATATTTGAACAGCGCCTTTCGTGCAGGCGAGCTTTTTGCAAAAGCCGGTGATTACGAGCGCGCGGCGCACCATTTCGAGACAGTTTCCGACAAGGCCTCGGGAACCCTGAAGGAAAAGGCCGAAGTCGCCATAACGCTGATGAAACAGCGCTGAGCCGCCCGGTCGCGTATCCTCCAACTGAGAGGGAAGTAACCGCCCGTGACCGCTGACAATGCAGAGAACCCGGCCGTGGAAAGCCCGTCCGAACAGGACCGCTGGGTAGCGGCCATAGGCTACCTCTTTTTTCTGTGCTTTTTCTCCCTCTGGAAGAGCAAAGACAGCGCTTTTATCCGCTTCCACTCCAGACAGGCGTTTCTGCTGTTCCTGTCGGAACTGGTCGCATTTGCCCTCATCGTTATTATCGACAAGACGGTCGGCCGCCTGCCGTTTCTCGGGCTGCTGATTGTCATCCTCCTGCAGATCGCCGTATATCTGGTCGCGCTGATGCTGTCCGTCATGGGCTTCGTCAAGGCGCTGTTCGGTGAACGGTGGGAAATGCCGTTTCTGGGGCCGTACAGCGACAAGGTGCCATTGCTCTAGGCCTCGACGCTACCTGCTGACGAGAGATGAAAGCCGGCTGTGCGAGCCGGCTTTTTTTGTGGGGAATAGCGGCCGGAATCCGGATCTGGCTTGTCGGGCTGTCCGGAACCTGCCGGCAAAGTGGCACATAAGATATATTATGTTAACTAGCCATACGGTAGAGTCAAGGGGCTACGGATATCTTGCTGGCCCGGTCTGGATAATCAGCTGATGCAGACGGAGTCAGCATAGCTGTTATTATCCAGACCTGAACAAAAATATTAATGCCGCCCCCCCCCCGGGTGTGTCGGATTTAACCGAAAATCCCGTCTTATTTGACGACGATGTTGACGAGTTTGTTGGGTATGACGATGATCTTGACGGGTTTTCGGTCGCCGACGATCTCTTTGACGCGCTCGCTGGCCAGGGCGATCTTTTCGAGTTGGGCTGGATCTGTGTCGTGCGGGACGGGCTCGCGGGCCCGGATTTTTGAATTTATCTGTATGACGAGGTCGTAGGTTTCCCGGGTGATGTACTGTGCGTCGTAGGCGGGCATGGCCGCGGTAAAGACGCTGTCGTCGTGTCCCAGTCTCTCCCAGAGCTCTTCCGAGAGGTGCGGCGTCATGGGCGCCAGGAGGCGTACGAGCGCGTCGAAGGTGAATTCGAGGACGTAAGCCGCG
>CBDVDJ010000455.1:0-3382 GCA_965372695.1 uncultured bacterium | reverse complement strand
GACCGAACTGCTTCGAGATATCCAGCTGTGTCGTGCCCGGGTAGTAGCGCTGGAGCATGAACGAGTCTCCCAGCTCGTCGCTCCCGCCGGTGGGTTCCGTGAGCGAGCGGAGTCTGGTCAGGATTTCTTCCGCGTCTTCGAGGGTCCTGTCGCCCCTTTTATCGGGGTCGAGGAACAGTTGCGTGAATGTGATGAGCGCGGGCGGCCGATACCGCTCGACGTTGGCGTTGAAGTACGTCTCGAGTTCCTGGTCGGAGGGAGAGAGGCTGAGTTCGATGAGGTTCTGTGTGAGGGTCTGCAGTTTATTCCCGAGTACGCGGCGAATGACGGCGTCGTTCTGGTCCAGACCCATCGCCACGGCATGGCGATAAAGGGCCTCTTCCCGGATATAGCTCCGGACGAGTCCCGCGAGTTCTTCCTCTGTCGGCGGGCGGTTCCACCGCGCCCGCCAGCCGGCGTCGAAGCGGCTGACGTCCGCGGCCGAGACCCGGATGACGTTGTCGGGCTCACTGGTTCCCGTGCCTCCGAGCCACGCATAGAGCGCGTAGAAGACCGCTCCCAGCATCAGGAACCGAACGAACGGCTGTCCGACGATTTTAGCGACACGCCTCATCGTATACAGATATCCCACTTGAAGATTGATTGGCCCGGGCCCGGTGACGGTACCATCAAATGCCTTGCTCTGCAATAATTTGGTTGTGCAGGTCTCGTATCCGAACGAGCGACTGTTTTCTCTGTCCCGTTTGTCCGCGTTTTTTTACGATTTCTGAATTGGACGCCCCCGACGCCGACAAATAATTGACCCTTAAGTTATTCTTATGTGATAACCTTTTTCCGTACCTGCCTCTACACCTCCGGCGCTTCATCCCCAGCATTACAGAACCATGAAAAGAAAGGGATGTACTATGCGTATTCTCTCGAAGATGGTCGTAGTGGCCGGAGTGTCGGCTCTGCTGATGGGCGCAGCGGCCGGGACCTTCGCCCAATCCAACGGGGAGCCGGGTCGCGAGTCCGGCAAGTCCAACCCGCTGAAAAACGCATATTTCGGTGAGTAGCACATGCACACGCGCAACTCCTTCGACCCGTCGCGGCACGCCTTCTATTACGTTCGTGTCATCGAGATACCGATGCCGCGATGGTCCACCTGCGACGCGAAGGCACTGGGCATAGAACCGCTGGAGGGTGTTCCAGTGACCATTCAGGAGCGTGCCTGGACTTCGCCGATCTGGTACACTCCGGATCCGAGCCTGGTCGAGAAGAGAGACTTCTATCCAGGCCTCCAGGAGCGATTGCCCTGAGACAGGGTCAGGATGCGTCGAGAAATGTAGTAACGGCACAGTTGATCACGGTCCGGCAGGATCCGGATCGGGATTGCGGTTGGTTAAACGAAGGAGGGGTCATGTCAAAGTGGATAGGGATCTTGTTGATTATTTTTGGCGTTATCGCCATCGGTTCCCCCGTTGTCGCGTCGGCGGCGGTGAGCGTGATGCTGGGTTGGCTGTTTATCGTGGCCGGTATCGCCGAGATCGCCTACGCCTTTACGGGTGGCCGCATGCTGGCCAACCTGGTGCTGGGCGGGCTCACGGTTGTGGCCGGCGGGATCATGGTGTTTACACCGCTGCAGGGGGCGCTTACGCTGGCGTGGCTGCTGGTGTTCTGGTGCTTTTTGCGTGGTATCATGCAGATTATTGTGTCGTTTCAAATGACCGTGGGACGCGGGTGGCGGTTGGTGGGCGGTATACTGTCGGTCCTTCTGGCCGTGATGATCTGGCGCGGGTGGCCGGACACGGCACTGTGGGCGCTGGGGCTCCTGGTGGGGCTCAACATGATTTCGGCGGGAGTGATCATCGTATCGAGATCAAAGCAGAAAACGGCATAGTTCGAATTATTCGCAGTCAAGAAGACTGTTCAAGGAGTCTCGTAGAACGGGTTAGACACGAAAAGGAGAAAGCCATGCGATTGAAACATTTCCTGTGGGTCCCGAAGGAAACGTCGTAGTCGTCGAGGTCGGCTACGGGGCGAGGAACTTCGACCAGATCGAGCTGGGGGCCTGGGCAGGCCTGGCTTATGCCCGGGAAAAGTATGTCGGGGAGACGGCGGACAATACGCTGCCGGCCTTTATTACAATTGAATATCAATACATCCTGTGGGGAGCCCTCAAGCGGTTTGACGGTACTTCCCGTCCTCACCGGGGAACCCCGCTGGCCACTGCAGTTCAACGTCGCTTGGGTGGACGTTCTGATCCACACGGCGAACAATTGAGGTAATCAACCATGCTGGAATTCATCCTCATCGGGCTTTGTCTGGTCGCTGTGACGATCGCCATCCACGCGATAGGGACGTCGGTCTGGATGCGGTCAATGATCCGGCGGTACGCCGGACACGACGGGCAGTGGCGCCCGCGGGACCATTGGCAGGTGTTAATGTGGACGGCGATCACCCTGCTCGGTTTGCATATGGTGGAGATCGTCGTGTGGGCACTGACCTATATGTGGCTCCCGTCGGTAACCAGCCTGGAAACTCTCGAGGAATCAGTCTATTTTTCGTTGGTTACATTTACCACGTTGGGTTACGGAGACGTTACGCTTCAGCCTGGCCCACGAATATTGAGCGGTATCGAGGCGATGAACGGTATATTCTTGTTCGGCTGGAGCACGGCGCTGTTCTTCCTCGTATTTCAGCGCAGCTGGAAGGGAAGCCATGGTGGTAAGCATCGTGCCAGCGACGGGGACGGGCACGGGGGTTGAAGTCGATTATAACTCGTTAACTATTGAACAGATACAAAATGAAATCCCGAAGGCAATTTTGTTGACGCAACAGAATCTGGTCCGCGACGAACGCGCCGGCGACCTGATGGAAATGATGCTGGTATTCGCCGTGGCCACGATCCTCGTCATTCAATACTATTTCTTCCAGCCGACGATCGCATTGATATATGTAATATTCATTTTGTTGTTTCTTGCCGTGCGAGCGATTCGTTCGATACCCCTCACCGCGGCGGAGACCACGGCCAACCGGAACATTATCGCGGCGATGGCTTCGGCGGTCTCCGCGGTCACGTCCTGGTCTTTTTTGCGCTTCGCGTTCTGATTTCCCGTGAGGAAGAGCTTGCGCAGTCACCATAGCGCTCAGGGTACACGTGGGAGTACCAGGCTATTCCGCGAACCCGGTGGATAGTCGGATATTTCATTTCCGGGAAACCATATTGTATCTAAATGACGCGAACTTCTTGTTGGATGTGTGGGCGAGTGGTATAATGCCCGCACTCCACAGAAAGAAAGGAATGATTTTACTATGAAGATGTTATTGACCATTCTCGTAATCGCCCTCTTGACCTCGACGGCTGCATACGCCGGTGAAAACAAACACGATATGTTCGACC
>CBDVDJ010000454.1:0-3384 GCA_965372695.1 uncultured bacterium | reverse complement strand
TTGCCTTCTAGTGCCATTTCCTGTCCCCTTTATGCCGAAGCCCTGTTGGTGCCCGGCGTGTCTTCATTGCCGGCGTCCTTCTTCCGTGCGCGGATCGACGGCGAACGATTATTACGAACTTCGAGGTAATGCCTGGTCATAAGCGCGCTTGCGTAGGCGAACACGATGCCGGCCGCCGGGAGAATCCATTTCCACATTCCCACCGAAGTAACCAGCGAGTTCCAGTCTTTCACGACGAAGCCCTTTGACCAGATCATGATTACCGACACCGCGAAGATCAGTGTGAGCAGTACACCGCGAGTGAGCCGGCCGTAGTAGATATCGCGCATTCCGGGGAGCCAGAGGGTCAACACGCGGATGCCCTTGCGGCGCCGTACCAGAACTCCCTGGCGGCGCTGCCGGAGCAGTGCGTCGATTACCTTGTCCGACGACACGCCGTCGATGACGCCGGCGCACGACTCGCACAGGTAGGTGCCGCCGATGTCTTCGCAACAGTTGTCGCACGTCAGTTCTCCGCAGTTGGAACACTGAAACGTGAGATTCCTTTTTTTGAAAACCGGCGAAAGGATCATCGCCATCAGGAGCGCGCCGAGCAGAATCCACGCGGACGACCGCGTCGACATCCGCAGAAGCGGCTGGAGCATCTGGCTCAGGAAGTCCGCCTCGAACGGCTCGCCTTCCATTCGGGATATCCGCCAGAGCTCCGCGTTCGTAAACTTTTTGGGGTACACCTGCATCAGCGGTTGCGCTGCTTCCGCGTATGACTGCTGGATGTCCTCGATGCCGGCGGCGGCGGCGTTCTTGAGCGCCTTCGACGATTCCGCCATCAACAGCGTCTTGATGTAGGCCTGGGCGAGGTTGTATTGACCGACCGCGTCGGCATCGTCGATTTGCGCCGCCTTGCGATAACCCTCCAGCGCCTTTTCGTACATTCCCTGGGAGTAGTAGACGTTGCCGAGGTTGATGTATCCCATGATGCCGTTCGGCTGTCGTTCGATGGCGTTGAGAAAATGCCAGGCGGCCGTCTCGTAGTTCTCCTGGCGGTAGTGGAGCAGTCCCAGGACGTTCTGTTTTTCCGCCTCGAGCCCGGGTACGTCGGTTTTTTCAACAGCGATGATCAACGCCGGGTCGCCCGACCAATCCATCGCCTTCGACGCGAGGTGTGTGAACGACGACGGGTCGGCGAGCGGGTTGAACTGTTTGATATTCGGCGAGAAAATGCCGAGCAGTATAAAGGGTGCGACGAGAGCCGTTGCCAGGAAGCGCTCTCGCTTCTGCATGAAATACCACGTCATCAGCAGAATCAGGCAGACCCCCGAAACGAATCCCGGCAGCAGAGCGAACGGCATGAGGATGATCAACAGCGCTGTGAATCGCGGCAGGCCGGCGTTGAATCGCTCGTCGAGGAACTCGGCGATCTTGTGGGCGAGAAACGGCAGGTAGCGCGCTGCGATCGTCACCATCACGATCGTCGTGAGGATGACGAGCAACAGAACCGAGATGAGCAGTCCGTTGATCGCCAGCAGGCTCTGGCTGTGGAAGTTTGCCGCCAGGGTTTTGAATCCGAGTACTGCAAAATACAAAGCGTCCGGGTCGAGTTCGCGTACCTTGATGCCGGACATCGTGAAATAAGCGTCCGGAAAGCCCGGATCGAGCTGGAGCGCGCGCTCCAGAAGGGCCGTTGCCTCGGGGAGGTTGCCCTCCCTGTACTCGTAAATCGCTGCTTTATATGTGAGTTGCGCTCCAAGGGGGAGCGTGCTGGCGCCCCACTGGATCTGTGTCCGGTTGTACCGGGCAAAGTTTTCCCCCAGCTGGGGAGGCGCCGTTGACGCCCGCGCCGAAACCACGAGCAGCGTCAGGATCATGCAGATTGCAAAGACCAGACCGGAGAATTTCTTCACGGTCGACTCACCCCGTTGTCGAAAGACTTGTCAATCGATTGAATCTTGCCCATTTACGGTTATAACTCGTTAGATAAAAACAACTTGGGCAAGAATCATGCCGACTCCGCGCCCGTAAATCCGGGTCTTCGTGAAACACGACACTTGTTATAAGCGACAGAAATTATTATAAGTAGGAGTTCCGGAAGTTATCACCGCTGTTATCAGAACCCCCAGCTCCTGGAGAGGCCATGAGCGAGAAACGTTATATCTGCATAAATGAGTTGTCGCAGCACGTCGGAGAAACCGTCCAGCTCAGAGGATGGGTGTTCAACACGCGCTCGAGCGGCAGGATCCGGTTTCTGATCTTCCGCGATGGAACCGGGTTTCTCCAGTGCGTCGCCGCCAGGGACGACGTGTCCGACGAGGGATTCGAGCTGCTGTCGTCGTTGACCCAGGAATCGAGCGTCGAAGTGGCGGGATCCGTCCGCGAAGACAAGCGCGCGCCGGGGGGGTACGAACTCACCCTCTCGTCAGTCGAACTGGTATCGGGGTCGGAAGGCTATCCGATCACTCCCAAGGAGCACAGCGCCCCGTTTCTCCTCGACCGCCGACACCTGTGGATACGCAGCCGCAAGCAACACGTGGTGCTGCGTGTGCGCCACTATACCGTCAAGGCGATCCGGGATTTCCTCAACGAGAGCGGGTTCATCAACCTCGACACCCCGATCTTTACGCCCAACGCGTGCGAAGGAACGAGCACGCTGTTCGAGACCGAGTATTTCGGCGACAAGGCTTACCTCAGCCAGAGCGGACAGCTCTACAACGAGGCGACGGCCGCCGCATTCGGCAAGGTCTACTGCTTTGGTCCGACGTTCCGGGCCGAAAAATCAAAAACGCGCCGGCACCTCACCGAATTCTGGATGGTCGAGCCCGAGGTCGCGTTTCTGCGCCTCGACGGTTTGATGGACCTCTGCGAGGAGTTCTTCGAGTACGTCGTTGCCAGCGTGGTCGAGCACTGCGGCGAAGAACTCGAGAAAATCCTCGAACGCGACGTGTCGAAGCTGAAAAACGTGAAGCGGCCGTTCGAGCGCATCCACTACGAAGATGCGGCGAAATATCTGCAGGAAAAGGGGCTTCCCTTCGAGCACGGCAGTGATTTCGGAGGTAAAGACGAGACGGTACTGACCGAGGCGCACGACAAGCCGATCTTCGTCCACCACTTTCCGACGGCGATCAAGGCTTTCTACATGGAGCCCGACGCCGACGACCCCGCGTACAGCCTGTCGGTCGATATGCTCGCACCCGAGGGGTACGGGGAAGTGATCGGTGGCGGCGAACGGATCCACGACGAGGCCCTGCTGCGTAGGCGCATCGAGGAGCACAAACTGCCCGAGAAGGCGTTCGACTGGTACACCGACCTGCGCAAGTTCGGCTCGGTGCCCCACTCGGGTTTCGGTCTCGGAGTCGAGCGGACGGTATCCTACATCTGCGGCCTCGGCCA
>CBDVDJ010000453.1:0-3384 GCA_965372695.1 uncultured bacterium | reverse complement strand
TGCTCGCGCGAAGGCCGGAATATGGGTATAATATATGCTAGTCGTATCCCCTTGAGTCCCCTGTTCAGGTTCATTTGAGACAATCACTTACGAGCTTTTACGTCAATAACGGCAGTTTGAATCGCGTATCCGCATATGGTGCAATCCTCGCCCTGGGACTCGTCCTGGCCGCGATAGCGCCCCCATCGCCATCGGCCCAGGGGGGGCCGCTGCTGTCGCTTTTCGACCTGTTAGAGTCTTCATTTTCCCCCGACGGGAACGGCGCCCAGGAATTTACCGAGGTCCGCTTCACCCTCGTCGAAGACTCGCCCGAGGTATCCGTCGTCGTATACCGCAGCGATTCGGTTACGGTGGTCGACACCCTTTTCGCCGCCGGACCGGCGCCGGCGGGCGCCGAAACCGTGGTGTGGGACGGAACCGACCAGGGCGGCGGCGCGGTGGGGGAAGGCCTCTACCTGATCACGCTCAATGCGCGGGGAACGACGGCCCGGGACACGGTGGTAACGCTTCCGGTGGCCGTCGACATGACGCCGCCGTCGATCCAGATCCTGTTGTCGGAGCCGGGCATCTATGCTCCGGGGCTCATGGGGACCCCCCAGGTATACGGCGTTACGTTTGTGGTTTCGAACAGTTCCCCCACCTACGGTCTCCCCACGCTCGCCGACCAGCTGGCCGTCGAGATGTATGACGTCAACGACGCGCCCGTGGTACTGGACACATTCGTCGACGTCACACCGGAATACACCGGGCAGGACGGGACCTACGAGTTTACGTGGAACGCCAACGAGATGCAGAGCGTCTCCGACGGCTACTACCGGATCGACCTGAACCTGACCGACAAGGCGGGCCACGGGGCGTCGGCCTCGGACCACGCCAATGTCGACATGGATCTGCCCGACGTGGGATTTCTCAACGTCGAAGACGGCGACGACTTTGTCACCTTACCCGACAGCCTCTTCGGCTGGGCGTGGGACCGGAACGACATCGACTCGCTCTACGTCAAATACGACGCTACGAGACCCTACTGGTTGATCACCAACACGCGCCTCGCCGCCGATACAACGTTCTTCGTGATACCTCTCGCCGATTCGATACCGGGCGAAGGCAGTTACACGCTGAGAATCCGGGCCAAAGACGGCGCCGCGGCCGACACGGGCCGGGTCGCCGCCCGGGGGCTCCAGTTCACCGTCGACCGGTCGGCTCCTCCTGCTCCCGCGCTGGACCCGTTCACCGGTGTCTGGCGCAATCCCTCGTTCGAACTGGGTGGAACGTGGACCGGCTCCCCCGATATCATCCGCTTCTATCGCAACGGGACCAAGGTCGACTCGGTGTTCACCATTATACTCGAAGCGCAGGGTCTCACGCGTTTCACACCGATCATCGAGCTGGAGAACGGCGTGAACGTATTGAATGCGACCGCCGTCGACGAGGCGCTCAACGAGAGCGCGTTCTCCAATGAGGTCCGCGTCGAATTCAAGGACGATTCGGGGCTTTACATCCCGGCTCCCTTCACGCGCAACGACGAGTTCCACCTGAATCTGCGCGAGACGGCGGAACGCGCGACGTTGAGGATCTACGACCTGTCGGGAGAGCTCGTTGTGATTCTGACCAAAGACTTCTCCGCCAGGAGCTACGCGTTCCGGTGGAACGGTCTGAACGGGGGCGGTGAAGACGTCAAAAAGGGACCGCTCGTCGCCGTCTCACAAGTCGAGGTCGATGGTTCGACCTCCGCCGGCGCAGTATTCCGGGAAATTTTCCTTTTCGATCCGGACCGGTAAGCATGAAAGTGTCGCGTAGAATATTCGTTCAGATCATCGCGGCGGCTCTTGTCGTCGTCTCGGCCCATCCGGCCGCGGCGGGTTATTCGCCCGGCGGGGCGTTCCGGGCCCCCGGTTACGGCGCGCGCGCGTGGGGAATGGGCGGAGCGGCGATTGCCACCGTCAACGACGAGAGCGCCGTCTACTGGAATCCGGGCATGATGTCGCTGGTGCCGAACAATTCGCTGGGGGCTTCCTACATCGACCTCGTACCCGGCGCCACGGCGCACCTCTCGCAGCTGGCTTACGTCCACGTTCTGGTGAAACACGAAAACGACGCAACGGGACGGCCGGTTGCACGACACGCCGTGGGTGCAATGTACACCAATCTCCGCCTGGGCCTGCAGGGCGGCGAGGGATACGACGAAAACGTGTTCCGGCTGGCCTACGCCTATTCGCCCGACCAACTGGTTACGTTTGCCGTCGCCTGGGACATTGTCGCGTCGACCAGCGATGTCGGCGGGTTCACATCGCGCGGCACATCGATCGACGGCGCGCTGCGCCTCACCGTCACGGAAAACACTAACTTTGCACTGGTGGCGCGCAACGCGTTTTCGCGTTACAGTTACCAGGACGGGGCGGATTACCGGCGCGAGCGGGAATTCGTCCTTGCCCTGGCGTCGAAATCGCTGCCATACATCGCCCTCGAGGGGGACCTCGCGTGGTCCCATGGCGGAACGTCGCGTTTGACGCTCGGCGCCGAGTCGGATTACCTGTTCGACGTGCTCGCGCTCCGGGCCGGCATCTCGTCTGTCAGGACGGGGGAAAGCCGCACGGTTCCCTACTTCGGTTTCGGCGTCCACATCAGCCGTATGGCGCTGCACTACAACGCGAATCTCGACACGGAGTATGCGTTCTCCGATACGCACCGATTCACAGTGAGCGTTTCATTCTGAAAACTGCCAATGTAAACCTCGATCCGGTTTCCCATCGTCTGTTCCAGCTGGCCTTCACCGCCCTGGCGCTGTTCATCCCGTTTTCGATCGCCGGCGCGAACATCGCCATCGGTTTCGGAGCGCTGGCCTGGCTGCTCGCCGCGCTGTCGCGGCGCTCTACACCGGACAGAACCGGGAGCCGCGTCTCGGTGCTCACCGACCCGCTCCTGCCGGCCTCACTGCTTCTGGCGGTGTCGGCGCTCCCGTCCGTTCTTATCTCCGAAGACATGGGGCGGGCGGTCCGGGACTGGCGATCGTACTGGCTGCTCCTGATTTACTTTCTCGTGGCTGTCAACCTCGCGTCTCAAAGGATGCGCGAAACGGCATTCTGGGTGCTGCTCGCGTCCACCACGATTTCCTGCCTGGTGGCATTCATGCAGCGGGCGGGCGGTTTCGACCTGTGGTTCATCCACGTGGGCGAAAAGCACCGGGTGGAAAGTACGCTTTACACCATGACCTTCGCCGGCATCCTCTATCAGGTGATCATCCTCAACTTCTCCGTCGCACTCCGGCGATCCGTGCGGCCGTTGTGGCGCCCCGCCATCCTGTGGGCCGGGATTGCCATCCAGTTCGTCGCCATTATCATGACCGTTACCCGCGGCGCCTGGGTGGGGCTCTTTGCCGGGCTCGCC
>CBDVDJ010000452.1:0-3385 GCA_965372695.1 uncultured bacterium | reverse complement strand
AGCTGTGTATTCTTGAAGCAATTCATTAGCAACTGAAGAAGCCGTGTTACAGGCGATGACAATTACCTTGCACCCGCGCTTAATTAACAGGTCGGTTATTTTTATCGAATAGGCCTGAACTGCTGCCGGAGATTTATCGCCGGCCTCGCCGCGGGGGCGGCGGGGGCCGCGCTGGGTGGATGCGAGAAGAGCGGTGAGACCGCGAAGGAGGCGCCGCGGATCCGCCGTTACGCGGCGCTGGGTGACACGGGGATCGAGGTGTCCGACGTCATCTTCGGCGCCGGGGCGCTCCACAACCCGGCCATCGTGCGCGACCGGGCGGTCATCATCACCAAACAGGGGTTCTCCCGCCGCCATCCGGCCGACAAGCAAACCATCGCCCGCACACTGGAGCGGAGCCTCCGCCGCCTGCAGACCGACTACGTCGACGGCCTCTTCATCCACTCGATGGATACGATGGAGGCGCTGCGAAACGACGACGTCATGGAGAGTTTCATCCGCTTCAAGGAGCAGGGAAAAGTCCGCTTCACGGGATTCTCCACGCACAACGAGCGCACGTGCCTGGCCGAGTGCGTCAAGCCCCGCTATGACAGCGTCGTCGACGCGGTCATGTTCCGCTACAACCACATGGAAGGCCGTCCCTTCGAGCCGATGGTCGCGGCGATGCGGCGAAAGGGCATCGGCACGATCGCGATGAAGACGCTCGCCGGCGGCAAGCAGGGCGGCCTCAGAGAATTCGTGGGGAAGGCGCGGAGTTACGAGCAGGCGGCCATCGGATGGGTCCTGGCCAACCGCCACATCGACTGTGCCGTGATGTCGATGGACACTTTCTCGCTCGTCGACGACTTCGTAGCCGCCTCGGGGATGAAGCTCGAGCGCGACGACCTGTCGCTCCTGCACAAGTACCGCGACGCGGTCGACTCGACGTACTGCCGTGTGACGTGTAACGTCTGCGAGAGCGCCTGCCCGCACGGAGTAGCGATCAGCGACGTGATGCGCTGCGAGATGTACTATCGCGATTACGGCCACGAAAAGAAAGCGCTCGCCACTTACGCCGCCCTTCCGGCCGAAGTCAAACCGGCCGCCTGCCGCTCCTGCGCCGGCGACTGCGCCGGCGCGTGCCCGCACAAACTACCGGTGCGAGACCGCCTCCTGGCGGCTGACGGGTTTCTGACCGCGTGAGCAGTGGGCGGCGTCCGGAATCTGTGGTACAATCCATACGTGTAGCCCGTCCGGGCTGCCGCTGACACCGCCCACACCGGGGGAACCGTGCGAAACGCGCTAATCGCTGCCATTGTTGCGTTTACGATTCTGGCCCTGTGGAGCCCTGCCGCCACTGCCCAGTCTCCCACCATCGGTGTATTCTCCGACGCCTCGGCCGGAAACTGCAATATCGTCGACAACGGACCCGGCGTGGTCTCGGTGTACGTGGTCGTCATCTCTTCTCCGGTCGGGCTGACGGCCGTCGAGTTCAGCGCCCCGCCTCCGGGGTGTTTCGACGCCACCTGGGTGGGGGACAACTCCCCGTTCCCGACGACGATCGGCGATTCGCAAGCGGGCATTTCCGTCGGATTCGGCGGATGCTACCCGGTACCGGTCCACGTGCTGACGATGAGTTTTGTCACCAACGGTAACTCGGGTACATGCTGCGTATATCCGATCCTGCCACCGCCGCCGCACACCGATATCCGCTTCGTCGACTGCGCGCCGGGGATCATCGCCGGCGTGAGCCTCGACCACACGATCAACGGCGACCTCAGCTGCTTCTGCGGCATCAACCCGCCGCCCGCGGCGCCGGCCAATCCGGTCCCCGCCGACGGCCGCACGAACGTCAGCGTGGTCGACACGCTCACGTGGGAGTCGGCCGACCCCGAGGGTGACCCGGTGGAGTTCGACGTCTACTTCGGTACCGGCACGGCGCCGCCGCTCGTCGGCGCGGCTGTCGCGACGCCGGTGTGGGATCCGGGGATCCTCGAATACAACACGCACTACTACTGGAAGATCGTCGCGCGTGACGTCTATGGCATGGTGACGGAGGGCCCGGTGTGGACGTTTCGCACGAAAAACACGTCGCCATCGCGGCTGGTGGTCGAGTCGGTGCTCAACTATTGCGGTCCGTCGATGACGGACACGGTCACGGTGGCGGTCACGATCGAAGACGCCCTGCTCGCGATCGACGGGGGTGGGGTCGACATCGCTTACGACGCGTCGGTGCTGACCTTCGTCGGGTGCGAGGCGGGTGACCTGACGCAGGGATGGCCTTCGTTCGGGTGCACCGACCTCACCACGCACGTGCAGGTGGCGGGCACGGCGGCATCGCCGATCCCCGCCGGCGCGAGCGGAACCTTTGCCACGCTCACGTTTCTCTCCGACTGCTGCGCGCCCGATACGGCGGTCACGATATCGCTCTGTCCGGAGAATGCCACCGGCGATCTGCGCGCGCTCCTGCCGGTGTGCGGGCAGTTTACCTGCGCCGCCTATCTGCCCGACGGCGACGTCAACGAAGACGGACAGGTCACGCCGGGCGATGCGCTCTGCGCCTTCGAGGGGTACCTGAGCTTTCCGGCCCCGCCGGCAACGGGATGCGGACCCCCGGGATGGGATGTGAGGGGCGACGTCGACTGCAACGGACAGATCACACCCGGCGATGCGCTGTGCGTGTTTCACCACTGGCTCGACGGGTCGTGCGCGTTTTGCCCGCCGATATTGTTGCATGCCCCGCGGATAGTGCCGCCCGTCGTGACGGCGGGCGATGTCGGTCGTGACGGCGATGACTACGTGGTGGCGCTCGAGGTCGCCGGCGCCGCCGCGATCGATGCGTTTGGTTTCGATATCGAGTATTCCGCCGGGGTGACGTCGGTGACGGTCCTTCCGGCCGCGCTTACGGCCGACTTCGACCGCTTCGGCGATCGCGCCCCGGTCGCGGGACGCACGCGGGTCGGCGCTTATACGACCTCGCCGGTATCGGCGCTCTACCGGGTGGAATTCGTCGAACTCCGCTTCCGCGTCGAAGACCCGGCGGCGCCGGGCGAGGTGACGGTCGGCGGCTTTGTCGACGACCTCGGTGGCGCGGCGCCGGTGTCGATCGACCTTTCGGGGTCCGGTAACGACCGTGTCGCTCCCCGGGCCTACACGCTCCACCAGAACCAGCCCAACCCGTTCAACCCCGACACGCGGATCCGCTACGAGATCCCCGCCGGCGCGCTTGCCGGCCGGGTGACGCTGTCCGTCTATAATATAGAGGGCAGGCTGGTGCGCCGCCTCGTCGACGCCACCCGGGGCGAAGGGATCTACGACGCGCGCTGGGACGGCCGCGCCGAATCGGGCGAAGCGGTATCGAGCGGCGTGTACTTCTACGTCCTGCGCACCGCGCAGCGGACGATCG
>CBDVDJ010000451.1:0-3396 GCA_965372695.1 uncultured bacterium | reverse complement strand
GCCGATCTGGAAAAAATTGTCGACACCACCGACGAGTGGATCATTACCCGGACGGGGATCAAGGAACGCAGAATCGCCGATGAGGGAGAGGCGTGCTCCGACCTGGCGGTGAGGGCCGCCAAAAAAGCGCTCGAGATGTCCGGTGTGGATCCGGCCGACCTGGATGCGATCATAGTCGGCACGATAAGCGGGGACACACAGTTTCCGGCGACCGCCGTGTATGTCCAGCACCTGTTGGGCGCCCGCAACGCCGCCGCGTTCGACGTGAGCGCCGCGTGCAGCGGGTTCATATACGGCGTCATTCTCGGTCACGGAATGATCGCCTCGGGGCAGATGGAACGGATCCTCGTGATCGGCGCCGAGATGTTGAGCAAGGTTACCGACTGGGAAGACCGGTCCACCTGCGTGTTGTTCGGGGACGGGGCGGGAGCAGCCATGATGGAGCCGTGTCCCGCAGGCGAAGGTATCCTCTCGACGCGGATGAAGAGCGACGGGTCGCTGGCCGACTTCTTGATCATCCCGGGGGGCGGCACACGCAAGCCCCTGACCAGCACCTCTTACGGCGAGCGGGAGCAGTTCATCAGGATGAAGGGCGATGGAGTTTACAAGCATGCCGTGCGCGCCATGGTCGATGCCACGCGCGCCGGCGTCGAAGAGGCGGGCCTGACGATTGACGACATCGATCTGCTCGTTCCACACCAGGCAAACCTCCGTATCATCGACGCGATGAAAGACCGTCTGAAGATACCGCGGGAAAAAGTGGTCATCAACCTGGACAAGTATGGAAACACGTCGTCGGCGTCGATTCCCATTGCGTATGACGAGGCCGTACGCGAGGGCCGGGTCAAGCCCGGTGACCTGGTCGTGCTGACCGCGTTCGGCGGCGGATTAACGTGGGGTTCGGTCGTGTTCCGCAACTGTCTCGGTTGATACTGAACATCAGAGTCAGGAACTGGGTCATGGAAGCCATAATGATATTTCCCGGCCAGGGATCGCAATTCGTGGGAATGGGCAGGGATTACTACGACGCTTATCCGGAAGCGCAGGCACTCTACCGGGAGGCGAACGAGAAGCTCGGGTTCGATATTGCCGGGATGTCGTTTTCCGGCGACCTCGACGAACTGACCCAGACCCAGAACGCGCAACCGGCCATTCTCCTCCACAGCCTTGTCGTCCTGGCCGTGATGGAAAAGCGGGGGGTGACCGCTTCGCTGGTGGCCGGACACAGTCTCGGTGAGTTTTCCGCCCTGGTAGCGGCCGGATTCTTCGCTCCGATGGACGCGCTCCTTGCCGTGCGCCGCCGTGGAGAATTGATGTACGAAGCGGGCCTGAATAATCCGGGTACGATGGCGTCGATCATGGGGATGGACTACCACAAGGTGGAGGCGTGCGTGAAGGAGCACCAGAGCGAGGGTGTATGCGTGGTGGCCAACTACAACTCGACGCAGCAGACGGTCATCTCCGGCGAGGTCGAAGCGGTTCGCCATACCGTCGACCGGTGCAAGGAAGCCGGCGCCCGGCGAGTGATGATGTTGACGGTGAGCGGGGCGTTTCACTCGCCGCTGATGGCGCCGGGTGTGTCCGAGTTTCGCGAATATCTCGAAAACCTCGAGCACGGCCAGTTACGCGTGCCCTGGATCGCCAACGTCACGGGGCGGATCGTGGAGGACACCCGTCAGGTTATCGATCTGCTCGCCCGGCAGCTCTCTTCTCCCGTCCGATGGACCGAAAGTATGGCGTCCCTCGACGCGACCGGTCTGGCCGGCGGTCCGGTTTTCGAGGTCGGGCCGGGTAAAGTCTTGTCAGGATTAATGAAACGGATTATTGTAGGCGTCGACGTCGTGCCGCTGTCCAGCGCCGGAGATGTGACCGCGGCGGCAGATTTATCTTGAACGTATTGTGGATTCTGCTATATACGATTAAACCTGTGATCGGTATCTGATCGACGGGGGATTCGAAAGTAACTGTATGATTAATATGGACTTATCAGGAAAGGTCGCTCTGGTGACCGGCGGGGCCCGTGGTATCGGCAGGTCGATCGCAAAACGGCTGGCCGGCGCGGGTGCCGGTATCGCCATCGTCGACGTCGAGCGGGAATTGGCGGAAGAGGCGGCGCGTGACATCGAATCCGCCGGCGGCGCGGCGCGTGCCTACGTGTGCGACGTGTCGTTATTAGACGCGGTAAAAGAACTGGCCGTCGCGGTGGAAAGCGACTTCGGCCAGGTCGATTTCGTGGTCAATAACGCGGGCATCACCCGCGACCGTCTGTTGATGAGGATGACGCCGGACGACTGGAACGCCGTTCTGGCTGTCAACCTGACAGGCACGTTTAATTTCTGCAAGGTCTTCGGACCGCCCATGCTCAAACGGCGTGAAGGCGGTATTGTGAATATTGCGTCGGTAATCGGCCTGATGGGCAACGCCGGTCAGGCCAATTACGCGGCGAGCAAAGCCGGCATCATCGGACTGACCAAGGCCCTGGCGAAGGAATTCGCCGGCCGCGGTGTCCGCGTCAATGCCATCGCCCCCGGGTTCATCCAGACGGCGATGACGGACGCCCTGGCCGAGGAAGTGCAGGCAAAAATGAAAGAAGCGATACCGCTGGGGAGATTGGGCAACCCGGAGGACGTCGCAAACATTGTTTTATTCCTTGTCTCGGACCTGGGTAGCTATGTTACCGGTCAGGTCATCAATTGCGACGGCGGAATGATCATGGCCCGCTAAGGAGGTTGACTCGAAAATGTCTGAAGTTGAAGCGAAAGTCAAAAAAATCATAGAAGAGAAGCTCTCGGTCAATGTCGACCAGATCACCAACGACGCCAAGTTTGCCGAGGATCTCAAGGCCGACTCGCTCGACACCGTCGAACTCGTCATGGCGCTCGAGGACGAATTCGGTCTTGATATTCCCGACGAAGAGGCAGAGAAGATCAAAACGGTACAGGACGCGATTGATTACATCGGCTCCAAAACCGGGTAATGAGTAAAGAGAAAAGAATTGTCATTACCGGGGTCGGGCTGGTGACGGCAGCGGGAACCAATACGGCGGACACGTGGCAGTCGGTTCTCGACGGCCGTAGTGCCGTGTCGCGCGTGTCGGGATTCGATCCGGAACCGTTCGACTCGCAGATAGCCTCCGAGATCAAGGACTTCGACCCGTCGCCGTTCATGGATCCCAGGGACGCGAGACGCGCGGACCAGGTGGTCCAGTTTGCGGCCAGTGCCACGAGTCAATGTCTCGAGGGTGTCGACCTGGATTCGCTGGACCGCAACCGGATCGGTGTCGTCATCGGGTCCGGCGTCGGCGGCATCAGCACCTTCGAGAAGCAGCACCAGCTCAAACTCAATCGAGGTCCGGGCCGCGTGAGCCCGTTCTTCATCCCGTACCTGATCCCGGAT
>CBDVDJ010000450.1:0-3396 GCA_965372695.1 uncultured bacterium | reverse complement strand
GCCGGCGGATGCTGCAGCAGCTCTTCTGACACCACGGTCCCCAGGCAGCACGAGAATGACTGCTGCTCCACCGAGCCGACACGCGAACGGGGATGGCTCGCCCGGGCGTTCCATTTTGGATTCGTCGAGATTTTCGACGACGTGATCGTGCAGCTCGCGATCGGTTTTGTCCTGGCCGGCGTGATCGTTACCTGGCTGCCCGCGCTGGGACTCGAGAAACTCGTCGGCGACTCCCCGCTCCTCTACCTGGTAATGCTGCTCATCGGAGTGCCCGTTTACGTCTGTGCGACCGCGTCGACACCGCTCGCCGCGGGGCTGATCGCTGGAGGTATCAGTCCGGGCGCGGCGATGGTCTTTCTCCTCGCCGGTCCCGCCACCAACATCGCCGGCCTGCTCGTTCTCAACAAGGAGTTCGGCGCCAGGGCGCTTTCTGGATACCTGGCTGCGATCGCCGTCTGCAGCGTCCTGGCCGGGGCGCTTCTCGACCGCCTCGTCGGGCCGGGATTCACGCTGCCCGTCGCCGCGATGGAACACGTCCACGACTCCACCTCGCCGATCCAGATCGTCTGCACCGTCGTGCTGGTCACAATTGCGGCCACCAGCGTTGTCCGGACGAAAGTGCTGCCACTCTTTACGCGGCGGGCCGGATGACGGGGTTGCCCACGGCGTGTTTTCGCAGTAAACTACGATCTCTACACAACTCGAACCCGTTCAACTGAAGAACAAACTGAAGCGAAGGAAAATCATGATCTACAACAACATTCTCGAAGTCGTCGGCAACACACCCGTGGTGCGTCTCAACAGCGTCGGCAAGGAAACCGGAGTGGAGCTCTACGCCAAGTGCGAATACCTCAATCCCGCCGGGTCGGTCAAGGACCGCATCGCCGTGAGGATGATAGAAGAACTCGAGAAGAAGGGGAAAATCGGCCCGAATACGACCCTCATCGAGCCCACCAGCGGCAACACCGGGGCGGGGATGTCTATGGTAGCCGCGGTCAAAGGCTACCGGATGATCGTCACGCTGCCAGAAAAAATGAGCCAGGAAAAGCAGGTGGTGATGGAGGCCCTCGGCGCCGAAATCATTCGCACGCCGACCGAGGCGCCGCACGACTCGCCCGAGAGCCTCATCGGAGTCGCGAAGCGCATCAACGAGGAAATAGAAGATTCGGTCATCCCCGATCAGTACACGAATCCAGACAACCCCCTCGCCCACTATTACGGCACCGGCGCGGAGATATGGGATGACTTCGGAGACTCGCTCGATCTGGTCGTCATCGGGGCGGGCACTGGAGGGACCATTGCCGGTGTTGCCAAATACCTCAAGGAGAAGAACCCGAACATCAAAATCGTCGGAATCGACCCGGAAGGCTCAATACTGGGCGGACGGGAAGAAGTGTTCACGTACCACGTCGAAGGAATCGGATACGACTTCATACCGGAAGTCCTGGAGTACGATAATATCGACGAGTGGCTCTATTCAAACGACAAGGACGGTTTCCACTACGCACGCCGGCTGATCCGCGAAGAAGGGCTGCTCGTCGGAGGAAGCTCGGGTTCCGCCGTCTGGGGAACGCTCGAGGCGATCAAGCGTATGGACGGAGTCAAGAAAGCCCTGACTATCCTGCCCGATTCGATTCGCAACTACCTCACCAAGTTCGTCAACGACGAGTGGATGAAAGAACACGGGTTTTTCGAAGAATAAAAGCGCCGGCCCGGGTGGCCGGCGCTCACAAGCCGAGCGGGTAGCAGTTAGCAGGCAGGAGGCCCGGGGAGAAAGGCCCGCTACCCGCTCTGCGCCGTAATGTTGAGTTTTTTGATCTTGTTATGCAGCTGTTGACGGCTGATTTCGAGGGCTTTGGCGGCTGACGTGACGTTCCATGAACACCTGTCCAGCATTTTTCTTATGATTTGCGCCTCGTAGCTTTGCAGTTTGGATTTGAGCGAACTGCCTGTGCTTTCCACGACTGATTCCCCTTCCTTGTTGAAAAACTTCTCCAACGCGCTCGCCCTTATCCAGTGATTGTCGTCCTGAAACACAGTGGCGAACTCTATCGCGCTCTTCAGCACGCGGATGTTTCCTTCCCACTGGTTTCTCAGCAGGTATTCTTTGGCGTCTTTGTGCAGCTTCGGAGCTTGTTCATCTTTCTTTTTCGCGTACCTCTTCAGAAAATGTTCGGCAAGGGGGATGATGTCCCCCCTGCGTTCGCGTAGCGGCGGCAGATCCAGCTGGGCGACTTTTAAACGGAAGTACAGATCGCTTCTGAACGATCCCTCTTTGACAGCCCTGGTCAGGTCGACGTTTGTCGCGGCGATAATGCGAACATCCACCTGGCGCGCGCGATCCTGCTCCCCTACCCGCCGTAACTCCCCCTCCTGGATGACGCGGAGTATCTTTGCCTGTATCTCGACCGGCATGTCGCCGATCTCGTCGAGGAACAGGGTTCCCCCGTCGGCTACCTCGAAAACACCGGCGCGGTCCTCGACCGCCCCGGTGAACGATCCCCGCTTGTGACCGAAAAACGTGCTCTCCACCAGACCGGCCGGAATCGCCGCACAGTTGACCGGTTCGAAACGGCGTCCGCCGCGATTGCTCTTCTCGTGAACGGCTCGGGCGAGCAACTCCTTGCCCGTCCCGCTCTCTCCGGTTATAAGCACGTTGATATCGCTGGGCGCGATTTTGCCGACCGCTTCGAGGATTTCCGTCATCCCCGGATCGCGTGTGATCATACCGTACGCGGCAAACTCCTCACCCAGCTTGTGCCGTAGCGATACGTTCTGCTCTTCCAGCTCTTCTCGCTGCAGGGTGAGTTCGCCATGACGACGCGCGTTGTTGATCGCGACGGCCGCCTGGGCGGCAAATGCGTTCATCACTCTGACGTCGGAATCAAGAAACTTGTCGGAAACGAACTTGCTGTCGGCGTAGATCACGCCGACCAGGTCGCCTTCGAATTCGAGCGGCAAACAGACCACCGTGTGGATGTTGAGCATATGGATGCTCTCGCTCACAGCGACGTCCTTGAATTCTGTGATGTTGGAACTGAATACAGGGGTCAGCGTATCGGCGACTTCCCGTACGACCGTTTTGCTGATCTCCAGGTCTTCGCGCCGCCACGCGTTCTTTCCCGCGCCGCGGCGGATTTCGAGCGACAGAGACCCGTCCTCACCGCGGAGCATCAGGAATCCGCGCTGGCATCCCGTCACTTCGAGAATGCTGTCGACGACGTTTTCGAGAAGTTCTGGGAGATTGAGGGTCGAGGTGAGGGATATGCTGACGTCGAGAAGCGACTGGACGACGCCATAGGAACGCTGCAGACGGTCGAGCTCGAGGCGCAGTCCGTCGACGTTTTGCCGTCCCTCCGGCTTCGCTTCCGAGTCCGCGAGGTCCTTTTCGAACTG
>CBDVDJ010000449.1:0-3402 GCA_965372695.1 uncultured bacterium | reverse complement strand
CCTGTTTTCGTTGTACCTGGTCTACGCCGCCCTCATCATCGTCGCCATCATCGCACTGGGAGCGATCCCGTATCTCAAGGAACTGCTGCCGACACTTACGCCCGGGCGCAGGTTCGGGTTTCAGCAGAAACTTCTCGCGTCATTTCTCACGATGGCTCTGGTGCCGGCCGTCATACTCGGGCTCTTCTCGGTCGACTTCATTGAGAATCGATTCCTGGAAGAGAACCGGATGGAGTCGTTCGACAAACTGTTCAGCGCCCGCCGTGCGCTGGTGAATCTCCTCCACGGCGAGATGCAGTTGTTTCTGGGTTCGGCGGCCGAGGACCGTCTGTACTCGGAAGAGGGATACACGGATGCGGTGGTCACGGACCCGAGACTGGTGCGCGTGTTCGAAGAGGGCGGGTTTGCCGGCTTTGCCGACGTGTCGGCGGAAGACCTCTACGTCCTCCGCGACGGACGCACCCTCTATATCGGAGTGTTCAGCCCCCGGCGTCAGATCGTGGGTGAGATGCTGAACCAGTACGTCAGGATCTACTATGCACGGCGAATCGACGCGTCGCTGCTCGGCGACATCGCCGACCAGATCAGCGGTGACGTCAATGTATTCGACGACGGAGGCAACTTGGCCGCATCCAGCCAGGAGGGGCTGCTCGCCGGGGGGTTGATCAGCGCGATCATCAACGGGGACGCCTACGTCAAGGTTTCGCTCTTCGGATCGGACCACGTACTCGCCACCGAACGGGCGGGCCGGTACAGTTACCAGGTGGCGTACCTGCCGGTCACGGTGCTGGAAGGGCAGGAGGACGGTGCCCTGGTGCCGGACGGCGGCCGGCCGGCGAGGGCGGCGCTCAGCGTGCCACTCCTGTTTCTGCCCGAGTCGTATTCTCTCGAGGTCCAGAAAGCCACGTCGGTCGTACTCGGCATCTTTGCGCTGTTGTTCGTGGCCACGATCGGTCTGGGGCTGCTCCTGGCGCGCGGAGTATTCGAACCGCTGCGCGCACTGCTCGAAGGCACGCGCCGGATCAGCCGCGGTGACCTGGACGTCAGGCTCCCCATGCGCCGTTCGGACGAGATCGGCACCGTGGTATCGGCCTTCAACGAGATGACCGCGCGGCTCTCCGAGTCACAGCGCACGCTCGAGGAACGCCGCCAGTACCTCGAGACCATTCTTGCCAGCATTGGAACGGGTGTGATCAGCACCGGCGCTGACGATCGCATACGCACCGTGAACAGAGCGGCCCGCAGGATACTGGGCATCGACGCGGCCGCGGCCATCGGCCGGACGGCCGGCGAGATGGTAGACGCGGAACTGGCCCCCGAGATTTTCAGGTTGTTGCGCGACGGGATGGACGCACCCGAGCCGTTCATCGCCGCGGAGGTCGAACTGTTGCGCGACTCGCGCCGGGCGACGGTCAAATACATGCTCACCCGGCTCGATGTCGACGATCGTTATCTCGGCACACTGATCGTATTCGAAGATCTGACCGAACTGATACAGACGAAGAAGCTCTCGGCGTGGGTGGAAATGGCGCGGCAGATCGCACACGAGATCAAGAACCCGCTGACTCCCATTCGCATATCGACTCAATTCATGCAGCGGGCGTACGAACAGAAGTCCGACAAGTTCGACCAGATTTTTCGCGAAGGATCGGAAACGATCATCGAACAGGTGGACGTGCTCAAACGTATCGCCAGCGAGTTCTCCAGTTATGGACGCATGCAGCAGATGGAAGTGTCCGCCCACCAGCTCGCACCGCTGCTCGACAACATCGTCAAACCCTATCTGCAGAATTCCGCCGGCGTCGCGATCGAGCTCGTGAGCGGCGTCCCCGGCGCCGATGTGCTCGTGGATACCGAGGCCGTCCGGAAGATCTGCACCAATCTGATCGAGAACGCGCTGGACGCGATGCCCGAGGGTGGCCGCCTGGTCGTCTCGTGCCGGGAGGAATCGTTCCACGGCGTGGACTACATTCGCCTGTCTTTCAGCGATACGGGTCCGGGATTGAGCGACGAAGTGGCCGAGAAACTCTTCGAGCCTTACTTCTCTACCAAGACGACGGGAACTGGTCTCGGGCTGGCGATCTGCCGGTCGCTGTCGCAGGAGATGGGCGGCGACGTCGACGTCCACAACGTCCCCGGCGGCGGCGTCGACGCCTCGGTAACGCTGCGGCGGGCGTCGTGACGCGCGAATCTCCCATGAAAACTCCCCCACCCCGGAAGAACCCCGGCAGTTCGCTGCCGTCTCGTGAGAAAGTCCGGAAGGGCTTCCGGATCTTCGTCGTTTTGACGGCGGTGGGGATGGTTTTCGTGCTCTACCGGTCGTCTTTCTCGGCGAGCCTCGATCATCTGCGGACGTTCCAGTGGAAATACCTCCTGCTGGTGACCGCGATGATGGTCTTCGACTGGGTTGCGGCGGGGACCCGGATCTGGGTGTTCGCCTCGAAACTCCAGCCGGGAATCTCCTGGTTCGGGTGTGTACGGGCAGGGCTTGCCAACATCTTCCTCGGCGGTGTGACGCCGTCGCAGACCGGTGGCGGGCCGGGGCAGATATATGTGCTCTACAAGGAAGGCATGCCTGTTTTCGACGCGATCGTGGTGAGTTTTCTCGGCAGCTTTCTCTGTACGGCGATATTCCTGCCCGCTTGCGGGCTGGCCGTGACGTTGTTCTTCGACCCCGTGTCCGTCGACTTCCGGCTCCAGTATTTCGTCCAGGGAACGAGCATCGTACTGGGCTTGATCGTCCTCGTCGCTGTCGTCGGCCTGGTGAACCCCGCCGCCGTCGATCGTGCGCTGCGACACGTTATCGGGTGGGTTCCACCGCTCGAACGCCGGCTCGAGCGCAGCGGCGGTATCGACGCGATCTCGAAGGTGGTCGAGCGTTACCACCACATGATGAAGTACTTCCTGGCCCGCGGCAAAATAACGTTCGCCGTCGGTTTCGTCATCACCGCCGCCATCTATTTCAACAAGTTCATCATCGCGTGGGTGGTGTTGCGCGGGCTGGGTGTCGAAGCGGATTTCGTCGAAGTGGTCTATTCGCAGATTGTCCTGATTCTTATATTCTACTTCGCGCCGTCGCCGGGCGCGTCGGGGGTGGCCGAGGTGAGTACCGCCGAAGTGATGAAGGGGATCATACCGCCGGGTTACGAGGGGGCGTTCGTAATCCTGTGGCGTCTCTTCACGCTCTTCATCAGCGTGGCCGTGGGGGCGCTGGTGACGATCCGGATGCTCTATCGGGACCGCACAGACAGCGGCAAAGCGGTGTTCGACGAGCGCGGGGACGACTAGAAGAAGTAGGCCAGCGCGAGTCCGTAGCTCATCGGGTACACCGTCGTATCCCAATCTTGCAGCGGCAGCCGGGATCCCCTGATTTCGACGCCCAGGTTGAGGTCTTCCCTGCCG
>CBDVDJ010000448.1:0-3402 GCA_965372695.1 uncultured bacterium | reverse complement strand
CGTCCCGGCCACAGGTACCACGCCGCCACCGCGATCAGCGCAATGGCGGCCACCGACGCGATCGCCGTCAGCGCCATGCGGCGGCGGTGGCGGATGATCCGCTTCTGGATCTCGCTTCGTTTCGGGAGCAGGTCGAACCGTTCGCGCAGGTCTTCCAGCGCTTCGACGAAATCGGCCGCCGTCTGGTAGCGCCGGTCCGGGTCCTTTTCCAGCGCCTTCGAGACCACCTGCTCCACCTCGAGCGGGAGTTCCGGCCGCGCCGACGCCAGCGGCTCCGGGTCGGTATTGAGGATCAGGTAAATCGTCGCCGGCTGGTGTTCCGCCTCGAACGGCGCCGAGCCGGCGAGCATCTCGTAGAGGACCGCACCCAGCGCCCACACGTCGGTGCGGTGGTCGGCGTCGCGGCCCCGCGTCTGCTCCGGCGACATGTAGGCGACCGTGCCCACCGTCTGGCCCGTGCGCGTCACCCGCGAGGCGCCCGCGATCCTGGCCAGGCCAAAGTCCATGATCTTCGACTCGCCGCCCGCGCACAGCATGATGTTGCCCGGTTTGACGTCGCGGTGGACGACCCCCTCGTCGTGCGCGCGCGCCAGCCCTTTGCCGATTTCGACGGCGATGCGGAGCGCCTCGTTGACCGGGAGCGGCCCCTCCGCGAGCCGCTGACGGAGCGTCTCGCCCTCGTAACACGGCATCACAATATAGAGGTGGCCGTCGTCCGTCTCGTTGATTTCGTGGACCGTGGCGATGTGGGAGTGGTCGAGGGCCGAGGCCGCGCGGGCCTCGTGCAGGAAGCGCCGGCGCACGTCCGGGTCGGCGCTCATCTCGCGCGGGAGGAACTTGAGCGCCACGAATCGGTCGAGCTTCGAGTCGTGGGCCTTGTAGACCACGCCCATGCCGCCCTCACCGATCTTCGAGACGATCTCGTAGTGCTGTATTTTACGGCCGATCAAACACGTCCTCCTCGACGCGCGGTCACCGTTTATCGAGCACGGCCAGGTCGCCGCTGGGAATCCCCAATCGCTTCAAGATCGCCTGGAACCTCGGGTCGGACCTTAACACGTCGAATTCAGGGTCGGTGTTGATCGTCAACAACTCGACCGGCAATGCCTCGAGGGCCAGTTCCAGCCAGTCAATCGACGGATCCGCGTAGCCCAGTCCGGCGTACGCCACTGCGATCTGGTACGCCCGAACATTCTCGCCCTTATCGACGCAATATGTCGAGTCCTTCGATATCGCGCCGATCTTCGCGGTATGCCAGGACGCGGCGTCGCTGAATCCGGGGTCCTCATCGTGCGCCCGGTAAATCAGCGCCGCTTCTTCGTATTCTCCCTTCCACTCATAGCACCAGGCAGCTCTGATGTCATTATAGCCCGGGAAGAGCGCCTTGTTTTCCTCGTTTTTCGCGATGGCTTCGTCATAGCGTCTTGCCATGGCGAGCAACCAGACCAGGCCGTCGTGCGCCCACTCGGCCACCGGCTCCCGTTCGAGGATCTGACGGAACATCGCGATCCCCTCGTCGAACCGCCCTTCCCAGACCAGGACCCCGTTGGCGTGGGAGGACATGTGCTCCAGCGTCGGGTCGAGTTCGAGGGCGCGCTCCGCCTCCCACCCCGCCCGGTCCATGTCGAGATCCAGGTACGCCACTTCGGAGAGTGCGCGGTGCGCCTCCGGGAGATCCGGGTCCAGCTCGACGGCGCGATTCGCCGCGACGCGGGCACGCGTGATCAACTCGTCGCGATCGTCCGAGTGCCACCACCGGCAGTACCAGGCGAGCATACTGGCGAGTTTCGCCCACGCGGGGGCGAACGTCGAATCCATGGCGATCGCCCGATCGAAATGGGGCACCGCCGCCTCCCGAGCCTTGTTCCAGTCCTGACCGAGCACATACATCTGGCTGGCGAACTGTTCTCCCAGGAGGAACTCCGTGTAGACCTCGTCGTCGACCGGGCGCTCGACCGAAAAGGCCCTCTCCTCTTCCTGCGATAGTTTCGCGCTGATTTCATCGACGATCGTACGGGTCAACTCGCGGCGCAGGTTGATCAGGTCACCGACGCCGCGATCATACGTGTCGCCCCACAACTGTTCTTCCGGATTCGCTCGAAACAGCTTCACCGTCACCTGTACCTTGTCCCCCGTGCGTGACACGCTGCCTAACACCACCGCTTTCACACCCTGTTCGCCGGCAATTACCGGAAGTGATTTGTCAGAATCCTGGTATGTTTTAGCCGTCCGGTGCGAGACGACACGGATCGCGCCCACGTGGTTGAGCTCGCTGGTCAGCTCCGTTGTCCACATCTCGCAGAGAAAATCCTGTTCTTTATCTCCCGACACGTTGTCGAACGGCAGGACCAGGATCGAGTCGATACGTTCCTCTCTGCTCCCAAAGAACAATGTAATGGACACCGTCGCGATCAATGCGGAGACGAGCATCACCACGCCGGTGACCGCGCGCCGGTTGCGGCGGAACCGCTTCCACGCGACAGACCCACCCGTCCGGACACCCGCCTTCAACAGGTCGCTCTGTTCGGAGAGAGCCTCACCCAGTTCAGCTGCCGTCTGGTACCGCTTGCCGGCATCCTTGGCCAGTGCCCTGTCGACGACGTCTTCGATTCCCAGAGGGACTTCGCGGCGGATTGCGGTGACCGGTTCCGGCTCGGTGGTGAGTATCGAATTGACGATCGCCGGCTCGGCATCACCGCGGAACGGCTTCTTCCCCGCCAACATCTCGTAGAGCACCGCCCCCAGCGCCCACACGTCGGCCCGTCCGTCCACATCCCGCCCCTCCGCCTGTTCGGGGCTCATGTACGCGACCGTCCCCAGCGTCGTCCCCGTCTTCGTCATTCGAGTCGAGTCTTCGCGCCGCGCCAGACCAAAGTCCATCAGCCGAACCTGGCCATCCGGTGTGATCATGACGTTCCCCGGTTTGACGTCGCGGTGGACGATCCCCTTGTCGTGCGCCGCCGAAAGCGCGCCCGACAGCTGGACGCCGATGTCGAGCGCCTCCAGCACCGCCACGTCACCCCGGGCGATCCGCTCGCGCAGCGACTCGCCCTCGTAGTACGGCATCGCCATGTACAGCTGGCCGTCTTCCGACTGACCGATGTCGTAGACCGTGCAGATGTGCGGGTGCTCGAGGGCCGACGCCGCTTTGGCCTCGGCGATGAAGCGCTGTTTCGCCGACTCGTCGGCACCGAGGTGGGGGGAAAGGAATTTGAGGGCAACGTCACGGTCGAGCTTCGAGTCGTGGGCCTTGTAGACCACGCCCATGCCACCCTCACCGATCTTCGAGACGATCTCGTAGTGTTGTATTTTACGGCCGATCAAGGTTGTCTGCTCCTGGTGCTGCAATCAGTCGTACATGTTCAGGTTCAACTTGTCGATCCACTCCTGGTATCTGGGGTC
>CBDVDJ010000447.1:0-3402 GCA_965372695.1 uncultured bacterium | reverse complement strand
CCCGGCGCCACCAACCGCCGATTCGACTTTTGCCGGTTTTGTGGCGGACGTACGAAAGGTGCGACGGCAGAATGAATAGCGACTCGACGAGCGAAAAGACCAGGGTGGCGATAACAATGACGGGGATGACCTTCATGATCTTGCCCATCGTGCCCGCCACCAGCAGGAGCGGAGAAAACGCGGCGATAGTGGTCAGCACGCCGAAAACCACCGGCGTCGCTACTTCGAGGGTGCCGCGCACGGACCCCTCGTGGCCTGTTACACCCATTTCGTGCTTTTTGTAGATGTTTTCGCCGACAATGATCGCATCGTCCACCACGATTCCCAGCACCACGATGAATGCGAAGAGAGAGATCATGTTGATCGTCACGCCGAGTGTCGGCATCAACCACAGCGCGCCGAGAAACGATATCGGGATGCCGAGACTGACCCAGAATGCCAGGCGAAGCTTGAGAAACAGCGCCAGTATGATGAATACAAGAATGTACCCGTTGCGCGCACTCCTGATCATCAGGTCGAGACGGCTCTGCAGGATCCTCGAGTAGTCGTTCCACGACGTGATCGTGACACCAGCGGGCATCCTCGACTGCGCACCGGCGACGTATTCACGAACCAGCTCGGCAATCTTGAGCGCGCTCTGGTCTCCGACGCGGTACACGCGGATACCGACGGCCGGCTCGCCGGCGAACCGCGCCGACTGGTCGGTCTCGGCAAACCCGTCGACCACGCGTGCGACGTCGCCGAGCAGCAGGCGGGTCCCGTCGGGGCGCGTGACCAGCACGATTTCCTCGAACTCGTGCCCGCGGTACGCCTGCCCTTTGGTTCTGAGGAGGATCTCGCCCCCGGCGGTGCGGATCGACCCGCCCGGCATGTCGAGCGAGGACCGGCGTACGGCGTTGGCGACAAAGTTGAACGTCAAACCGTGGCGGCGAAGTGACTCTTCCGATATCTCGATCGAAATTTCGTACGGCCGGGCCGAAACAAGGTCGACCTGGCTGATGCCGTTGATCGCCGTCAGTTCATCGCGGGCACGATCTCCGAGCGCCTTGAGCGACGCCTCGTCTACGTGCCCGTGTATGGCGATATCGATGACCTGCCGGCGGTTGGTGAGTTCGGATATGACCGGCTTTTCCGTCTCCACGGGGAACGTCTCGATGGCATCGACGCGCGCTTTCACGTCGTTGAGCAGTTTGCGCGAATCGGCGCCCGGTTCGATCTCGACGATCACCGTCCCCACGCCCTCCGACGCGTTCGACTCGAGACGCTTGATTCCTTCGAGGTCCTGGATCGCCTCCTCGATCTTGATACAAACACCCTCCTCGACTTCTTCGGGAGCGGCGCCGAGGTAGCGCACGGTAACGGTCAACATGTCGATATTGAACTCCGGGAACACTTCCTTCGTGATCGACATCATCGTTACGACACCGGCGATGGCAATGAAGAACATCAACAGATTGGCGACGACGTGATTGTCGGCGAACCACTCGATGGCCTTGTTCATTGAACACCTCCCGGTGTCGCCGTTTCGTCTCTCGGTTCCGCGATTCTGACCGTCAGGCCATCGCTGACCGCTTCCAGGGTCGCGACGCAGACCCTGTCGCCTCGTGTCACGCCGCCGAGAATAACCGCGTAGCCCCTGTCGAGGCGCAGGATGTCGACGTCGCGGAAACGCAGTTTATTTTCGTCGTCGACGATCAACACCCGGGAACCGCGAAGGGCCGTTCTCGGCACCTTGATTGCGTCGGAAACGACCCGCCCGGCGATCCGCGCCTCCACAAACATTCCGACCGCCAGCGGCAGGCTTTCTTCTCCGTCCTGCTTCCCGTAAGGATCGGCCACCTGGGCGACCACATGAACCATCCGGCTCACCCGGTCGATCTCCCCCTCGACACGAACAATGCGGCCATGCCACGAATGGCTCTTCCCGGCGAACTCGGTGTACAGAACCACTTCCGGCCCCGGGTCCTTCGCCGCCGCACCCCGGTAGTCCACGGGGAGGTCGAGAAAGGCCAGATCGGCGTCCGGCACCGGGAGCCTCACCTCGGCGAAGTCCACCGAGTAGACGTCGGCGACGGGAACGCCGGGCGCGACGTACTCGCCGAGGTCGGCGAGTTTCGCGCGGATGCGGCCTGCGAACGGAGCCCGGACCTTTGTTCGGTCGAGGTCGCGGAGGGCTTTCTCCAGCATCGCTTCGGCGGCGGCCAGCGCCGCCTGCGCTTCCTGGAGCTGGAGTTCCCGCGTCGCCAGCGGCGATTCGCCGCCGGTGCCGAGCTCCGCCCATTCCTCGCGCGCCACCTCCGCCTGCGCATCTTCGATCTCCAGGCGAACGCGCGCCTGCGCGACCGTCCCCTCGGCCATCGCGACCGCCACGCGATAATCGCTGGCATCGATCTCTACGAGTACGTCGCCTTTTTCGAAGAATCCGCCCGAGGCGAAACTACGCGACACACTGATAATCGTACCGGCAACCTGCGCGACAAACCTGGTTTCCGTCCGCGCCCTGACCGTGCCCTGGGTGTGGACTTCGAGCTGGAGATCTTCGGGCTCCACTTCGACGATCCGGACCAGCGGCGCGTACTCGACGACCGGCCGCGTGGGGACGGGGGCGCGTGACTTGACCATCACGACGGCGATGAGTGCGCCAACGAGTAGAATTCCGAACGGTAAAATTATCTTCAATTTGTTCTCACTGATCTTCACCGGAGGCCTCCGATTGTTCTGTTTCGGTTTGTTCGCTCGATTTGGCTACGAGAAACTGCTCCCACTGGTCTTCGAGGTCGAAGCCCCCGCCGAGCGCGACGTGCAGGTTGATCCGCGCGTCGAGGCGCTCGCGTTTGACGGTAATGAGCTCGCTGACCGAATTGAGGGCGCGGCGCTGGGTCTCGAGGACTGTAATGTATTCGGTCAGGCCGGCCGAGTACTGGCGCTCGGCGAGGGTCTGCGCGGCAACCGACTGGTCGGCCGCTTCCTGCGTGTACACCACGCGCTTCGCCAGCCGATGTTCGGCGACGATCATCATTTCCACTTCTCCGAACGCCCGCAGGAGTGAGAGCGCGTATCCCGCGAGCGCCTGGTCGGCCACCGCATGCGACTGCGCGAGACTGGCGCGCAGGCGACCGCCCTGGAAAATCGGCTGTGTGAGCCCGGCGGCGAGGCTCCACACGCTGAAGTCGCCCTTGACCAGGTCGTCGATCTGTCCGCTCAGCGTACCGGCGACCCCCGTCAGCGTAATGCGCGGAAAAAACGCTCTGCGCGCTTCCGAAATTTTTGCCTGCGTACCGGCGTATCGCCTTTCCGCCGCCACCAGGTCGGGGCGTCGAATCAGAAGTTCGCTGGGTAGTCCCGCCGGCAGGTCCGCCGGCATCGGCGGCAGCTCCGGCTCCCCTTCGATGGCCGCCGCGG
>CBDVDJ010000446.1:0-3415 GCA_965372695.1 uncultured bacterium | reverse complement strand
GGACGCGGCGCCGCCGGAGAGAAACAGCGCGAAGATGATCGAGTGCAGGGGGAGGATCTTCCGATTCATCGCAGGGCTCCCTCGGTTTCCGGTGATCTCCACCATCGGGGTGGCAGGCGCCATACTCATACGACGCACGGGGGGACGACAAGTTACAGCCCGCGGCGCCGGACGGGATCAATCGTCTCCGGCCAATTCCTGCTCCAGAACCTCGTAGCCCGCGTGCTTCATGCCCATCGCCCGGTAGGTCTCGATGGCGCGGTCGTTGTCGCTGCGCACGTACAGGCGGAGTCCCCGGACGTCGTCGGAGGTGCGGGCCAGCGTCTCTATATGATGATAGACGGCCCGGAACACGCCCAGGTTTCGGAATTCTTCCGGGACGTACACGCTCTGGAGCCACCAGATCACGCCGTCGCGCCAGTCGGTGAGCTCGTAGGTGAGCATGGTGGTGCCCGCGCGACGACCGCCCGCTTCGGCTATGAAATAACGGCACATCTCCGGTGACGCGAACCCGCGCCGGAGCCCGGAAACGAGAACAGACCGGTCGAGCGTCCTGTCCTCTGTTTCTTCGGCGAGGCGGTAGTTGCAGTCGGCGATGAATTCGATGTCGTCGGGTGTGGCGTCGCGCACGACGACGGGGTGTTTTTCTCCGGTTTTCATGGGCCGGAGTCTACAGCGAACCGGCCGGTTCGATCAAGCGCGACGCCGGGGTGTGCAGCGCGCGGGGAGTTCAGGACTCGACGAGTACCGGGCCGCGAAAGGCAACGGGGTCGATTCCGTGGCGGCCCAGCTTGTTGCGCAGGGCCCCGCGGCTGATCCGGAGCATGGCGGCCGCCTTCGAGACATTGCCGCGCGAGCGCTTCAGCGTTTCCTCGATGAGACGCTTTTCGACGCGGTCGAGGCTCACGCCGTCGTCGGGGATCGAGATGTCGACCGCGGCGTCGTCGACGACGACCGCGGCCTGCCGGCGCGGCGCTGTTTTTTCGATCGGGAGGTCCGCCCGCTGGACGACGGACCCCGTCGACAGGAGCACGGCGCGCTCGAGTACGTTGATCAATTCGCGGACGTTTCCAGGCCAGCCGTACTCGCGGATCAACTCCCAGGAATCCGCCGACAATTCGAGGTCGGGCTTGTTGAACTTCCGGCGAAACAATTCGAAGTAGTGCGCCGCGAGCAGATCCGTGTCCTCGCGACGATCGCGCAGGGGAGGGATCGAGATCTCCACCACGTTGAGGCGGTAGTAAAGGTCTTCGCGGAACTCACCGGTGTGGACGGCCTGGCGCATCTCGCGGTTGGTGGCGGCCACAACGCGGACATCGACCGAAATCTCCGTGTCGCCGCCCAGGCGGCGGAAGCGTTTGGTGTCGAGCACTTTCAGTAATTTTGCCTGCGTGGCCAGGTCGATCTCGGTGATCTCGTCGAGGAAGAGAGTGCCGCCGTCGGCCAGCTCTATCAGCCCGAGCTTGCGGTGGCGGGCGTCGGTGAACGCGCCGGGCTCGTAGCCGAACAACTCGCTTTCCAGCAGGTGGGGGGGGAGCGTTGCGCAGTTGATTTCGATGAAGGGCCCCCGTGCCTGGGCACTCTGTTCGTGGATCGTCTGCGCGAACAGGCTTTTGCCCACGCCCGACTCTCCCAGGAGCAGAACAGACGTGTTCGAGCTTTTGGCGACCCTCTCCAGAAGTTCCATCACCGAGCAGATCGCCTCGCTCGTACCGACGATTCCCGGGCGTTTCGAAGATTTTCTCGCCGACTTCGCGTACGCCTCGCGCTGCATGCGCAGTGAGATCTGGGCGAGTGTTTCCTCGAGCAGCGACGTGAACGTGTCCGGGTCGACCGGTTTGAGCACAAAGGCCCGTGCCCCGAGTTCGAGGATTTTGGAGTCGAGGTCTTTCGTCTCGCGCGGGGCGCAGACGATGAGCTGGGACTTGGGGCTTCGCTCGCGCACGCGGGCCAGCTGGGCACGGGCGGTTTCGAGCGACACGGGATCGGACAGCCCCAGAATGACGATGTCTACCCGGACGCGGGGGTTATCGATCTGCGACGAATCGAGTATCCGCACGGGCACCGACAACTCCTGGAGATAACCGCGGATGTGTTCGCGGTCCCATTCGTTGGACTCCAGGAGGAGGATGGCCGGGCGATTCATGATAACTCTCTGTCGGTAAATGAAATGTGCGCTGTGTCCGTCCCGGTATTTGCAAGTCTTGTGCCGGGAAGACGGTCTCAAACCGCTTGCGAAAACTGCCTGCCTTTATTAGAGTTGAATGACAATCGCCACCCGGAAACCTCCCCTGTTTCAGGACGAGAATGACGAATACTTCTGTTGGTAATGCATTTAAAATAAGCAAGTTATGCGTGGCGGGGATCCTCGCCCTCGCGCTGGGGGCCTGCGGCAAAGACGACCCTGTCTCGCTTCCTCCGGTGCCGGTCGTCAAGTCCGTGAGCCCGACGACGGTCGCAGTCGGGGATACGGTCACGATCACGGGGTCTGATTTCGCCACGCCGCGCGGCGACAATCGCGTCTACTTCAATAATCCCCTCGGCGCCGCGATCCCGTTCGCGGGCAGCGCGACCTCGTTGCGCGTGGTGGTGCCACAGGATGCGGCCACGGGGGCGGTTCGGGTCTCGGTGCCGGAGCAGCCCCAGGCCGGTATCGGCCCCGAGGTGACCGTCCTCCGCGACATCGGCGACGTGTGGGTGTTCGGCGGGACCGGCGACGGCTACCCTCTGCGCCTGCCGTTTCCCTCGCAGAACGCCGAATACCTCTTGATCCCGCACTCGGCCAACCCGAAGCTGGTTTACACGGCGCTCAAGCGGTACACGATCGCGGGCGACGACGCGCCAGCGCCTTCGCAACCGGCGCCTTCGCCGGGAAAAACCGGCGACGGCGAATCGGGTATCCACATGACGGTACGCGAGCGCTTCGACCAGCGGATCCGGCGCGATCTCGACGAGTTGATCGCGATGACCGACGAATCGGCGCTGGCCGGCGGCCGCGGCCGGAGACCGGCCCGGGCACCGGGGGCGCCGGCGCAGACCCGGGAGTTCAACGTGCTCCACACGGTGAGCGCCAATACGCTCCTCCCCTCGAGCTATACGCGGGTGACGGCGCAGCTCCGGTACGACGGAAAACACTGCCTGATCTACAACGACGTCGACACACTCGCCACGGGGAACTTCACCCAGAGTGATTTCAACAATTTCGGAACCACGTTCGACAACCCGATCTACCCCGCCGATACGCTCTACTTCGGCCGCGAGTCGGACATCGACAACAACCGCAAGGTGATCGTCCTGGTCTCGGGGATTATCAACGCCCTGCCGACGACAGATCCTGCCTGGGATGGCGGCTATTTTATCGGCGGTTTCTTTCTGCCGATCGACCTGTTCCGCCCCGGGCAGTCGGGAGTACAAG
>CBDVDJ010000445.1:0-3425 GCA_965372695.1 uncultured bacterium | reverse complement strand
CTGACGCGGTCTCCCTTGCGCTGGTTGTAGTTGTAATTGGCCAGCAGGTTGAACGACCTGGTCGGCTCGTAACCCAGGTGGAATCCCCAGACCTTACGATTGGAAGTAACGTTGCGGTCGGGATCGAACACATAACGGTTCTGGCGATAGCTGGAGCTGAAACGGAAAACGTTAGAAGCCCTGTACAGGAAGTTCCCCTTCCGGCTCGCCAGGTTGATGTCCCGGAGGTTGAGGGTAAAATAGTGTTTCGGCCCCATATGCCCGTTCATCAGAACCTGGGCGACGTTGAAACCTTCGAAGATGTTATAGGTTTCCTGAACGCTCGCCAGGTCACCGTATTGCTCGTCTATGCCGATTCCGCCGAGTTTCAGCGTGCCATCTATATTTTTCCCGGTGGCACCGGCTGGCCCCGACGACGCCACGAGAACGGCGCAGGCCAGGACGAGAAAAACGATTCTGCAGGTATGTTTGTTCATGGCTTCTTTCCGGTTACTCTAGAATCGGTGACATCCGCCGGCAAAACAACCCTGTGACTGCAACTCGGTGCTGAGGAAGGCCCTGCTCACATACGAACCGTGGATGTCCACGTGGCAGTCATTGCACGGAACGCCCGCCCATTCATCGCCGTGTCTCGGATTGTAGTTATGTCCCGGAACGCTGTGACACTGGAAGCAGAGACTGAAATCAGGCGCCTCGTACGGCTGGTTCAGCATTCGCGGCACATTCGAACCATGAGGCCGGTGGCACGCCATGCATCCACCCTCTTCCGTCGAGAATCCGATCGTCGCCTGGTGCTCGAATGGAAACGGCCCAGCGAAGTAGTTGTGACATTGGAAGCACGCCCGGTCCGTCCGCATGATCGAAAGCAGCGATTTGCTTTCTGCGACCAGCATGTGACAATCGCTGCACTTGACGATCTCGTCCCGGACCGGGTGGCGGAAAGGCTGCGCAAACTCACCCCGCACGTCCGAGTGACAGCTGTAACAGAGCTCTGTTTCCTGGTCCTTGAGGAGCCCCGCCCGGTTGACGCCGTGTACCTGGTGGCAGTCCAGACAGCCGACACCGTTTCTCGAGTGCGGGTTTCGCTCCTGCATGTTCTGCTGGTGGCTGTTCTCGTGACAAGAGGCGCAGATACCCGCAGCCGCGACGGCATCCACCGAGGCCGGATTCGTCATCGGGTATTCTTCCGGATCATCCTCGTAATGGTTGGGGTCGCCGTGGTGGCAGTCGGTGCAGGCGATCCGGGCTTCAGAGACGTCGACATCGGCCAGGATCTGATGCGGCGTCGTCTCCAAGGTCGCAATCTTGTCGTCGTGGCAGTCCAGGCAAGTCTCGCTCTCCCTGGGCGGCGCTTCGGAAGACGACCCACTGCCGGCGGTCACGAGCGGCAAGCAGATCAGCGCAAGGGCCGCAATGACAAGCCCGCCTTTCAGTTTTTCACGCTTCAGCACTCGCAATTTGGTTCCTCTTGATGAATGGGTTGAACAATCGATCCCCGATAACATAAACATAAAATTGACTATTAAATTTGCGGACAGTCTTGTCAACTGAATATGTGGGGCGAAGCCGAGTGGTTTCGCCGTTGCTTCCGCATGCGACAATGTGCAGCGGGTTATCAGGTTATCAATATGTACAAATGGGTATATAAGCGGATTTTTGTCGCATTCGTGCATACTCATATTTTCATGGAAAATCGCCGAATGACATGGAAAAAGAAGCACCTCCGGGGCGGAACCCCCGGTACCATCAGGTGTATTAATACTTGACGGTCCTGTGAAGGGCTTGTACCCTGTGCTGCGTGCGGTCGACACATTTTCAAATGACCGCGAACATTCCAACTAACCTAAATGCAGTACTTTATCGGGTTTTTAAAGTGAATCGGAGGTCGAAATGAAGAAGACGTTCATCGCTGTTATCGCATTCGCATTCATCGGCTTGATAGGGTCCAGCGCCGTTTATGCCGAAGAGGCCGCCGGAGAGGGCCATATGTTTATCGGTGCGACGAAGTGTAAAACTTGTCACAAAAAACCCGAAGTCGGCGAGCAGTTCCCCATCTGGGAAAAATCGGGTCACGCCGGCGCATACGCCACCCTGGCCACCGACAAGGCCAAGGAAGTCGGCAAGGCGAAGGGTATCGATAACCCCCAGGAAGCAGACGAGTGCCTGACTTGTCACGTGACGGGACACGGCGCCGCCGCGGAAATGCTGGGAACGAAGTACGACGCCACCCAGGGCGTGACCTGCGAGGGCTGTCACGGAGCGGGCGGAGACTACTACAAGAAAAAGACGATGGTTGCAATCATATCGGGCGAAATCAAGGGTGAGACGGTCGGTCTCATGATCCCCGACGAGAAGACCTGCACGGGCTGTCACAACGAAGAAAGCCCGACCTTCAAGGAGTTCAACTACGAAGAGATGGTCAAGAAAATCGCCCATCCGATACCGGACGCCAGGAAGGCCGAATATACGACGGGCGACTAGACAGAAAGACGATCGATTGCGCAAAAAGGGCGCCGCACAGCGGCGCCCTTTTTCTTGTTCTTGTTATTCCTGAGACGTTATTCCTGCGACTACTCGCTGTATGCCGCCGCGATAGCCGAAGCCACCGAGCGGGCCGACTTGACACAGTCGCTCACCGATATACCGCCCCGGAAATTCCCCGTGATGTGAAGCCCCGGAATCTCCGCTTCCACCCCTTCCAGGGTCTTGACGATATCAAGGTGCCCCACGGCGTACTGTGGAATCGCGCGCGGCCACCGCCGTATATAAACGAGGTCCGGATCTTTCGTCACCCCCATCAGATCACGCAGGTCGGCCAGTACGATACTCGTCAATTCCGCGTCGGAACGGTTCGCGAGTTCGGGCTGACGGGCGCCGCCGACAAAGGTCGTGAGCCCCGCGCCTGCCGCCGGCGCTCGGTTCTCGAACAGCGTTGAGCTCCAGATCGTTCCCAGAATCCGGCGATTTTCTTTTTCGGGTACGAGAAACCCGAATCCATCGAGCGGCCTTCCCTCCGGGGACGAATCGAACCCGAGAAACATCATCGTCACGGGAGGATAAGTGATACTGCCGAGAGCATCGGCCACGGGTACGTCGAATTCGAACGGCAACGACGAAACCGCGTAAGCGGGAATCGACAGCAAGAGCCGTTCCGTGCGGATCGTTACCGCCCCGGATGCTGACGTCGCGTCTACTTCGAATCCGGTGCCGCGTCGCCGGATCGCAGCGATCGTCACACCCGTGTGCACCGACTCACCCAATCTTTCGCCAAGGGCGTCGACGATCGTCTGCATGCCTCCGGCGAACGAGAACATCCGCGCGCTCTGCTTCGAGCTCTCGCCCTCGTTTTCGCGCTTCCGCCGCTCCTTTCGGCCCTTGATCGTCCCCTTGATCAGGCTGCCGTAGTTCTGCTCGATCTCGTGCAG
>CBDVDJ010000444.1:0-3433 GCA_965372695.1 uncultured bacterium | reverse complement strand
ACCGAGGGCTCGCTCGCGGAGCGTTCGTTCCGGATGTACAGGGCGATCCAGTGATGCCCGTTTAGAAAGTCGAAGGTCGATGGGTAAGCCGCTCACCGTTGTGTTTCTGATCGATGCTCTGGGATGGGAAATCGTCCGGCGCTTCGATTTCTGCGCCGGGTTGCTGGAGAATCGCTCCGGCCTGGGTACCGTGCTCGGGTACAGCTCGGCCGCGATCCCGTCGCTGCTCTCGGGGGCGGCGCCGTCCGAACACGGTCAGTGGGCCATGTGGCGCAAGGCTGCTCCGGGAGCTTCGCCGTTCGGCTATCTTCGCTTTGTTCCGCCGCTGCCGCACCCGCTCGAATGGAGGACCCGGCACCTCGTGCGGCGATGGACGGACAGGCGGGGACTGATCGAGGGGTACTACGACCTCTACGAGATTCCCGTGCACCTGCTTTCCGAATTCGACGTCTCACAGCACCGCGACCCCTATCAGCCTGGCGGGCTCGGTTGCGAAACTGTATTCGACCGCTTTGTATCGAAGGGCATTTCCTACCGGATGTGGTATTACAAGACACCGGAAGCGGATAACATGGGCGCACTGCTCGAAGCGCTGCCCGGAGACGACGACGTACTGTTCCTCTACACAGCGGAACTCGACGCACTGATGCACCGCGTGGGCATTTTCGATACGGCGGTAGAAAAGAAACTCCGTGGATACGAACGGTTCATCGGGTCGCTGTTTCGCGGCGCCAGGCGCGCCGGCCGGGACCTGTCGTTGCACGTGCTGAGCGACCACGGAATGGCCGACGTACACGATTCGTACGACGTCTGGGGCGGGTTGAACAAGGCCGGGTTCAAACTGGGCAAGGATTACCTGGCGTTTTTCGATTCGACGATGGCGCGGTTCTGGGGTGGAGGCCAGGCGCGCTCGGCCGCGGCCGGGATGGTAGCCGAAGCGAATGTGGGCAGGGAACTGGGAGACGATGAACTCTCCGCTTTCGGGTGTCTGTTCGATGACCGCTCCTACGGTGACGTGGTGATCGTAGCCAACCCGGGGGTGATGTTCGTCCCCAGCTTCATGGGCGGGACGAGGATCGCCGCCATGCACGGATACGACCCCGGCGACCGGTTTTCCCGGGGGTGTTTTCTCTCCAGCGACGTGGGAACCGATCCACCAGTCTCTATTCTGGAATTCAAGGAATACCTGTTCGGGCGATTGACGGGAGGGCGCAGTTGAGCTCGCTCAAGAACCAGGTCGGGTCGGCGATGGTCTGGAGCGTCGTCGCGCGTGGAGGCCGGTTCGCCCTCGGTATTCTCAGCAGCGTGATCGTCGTACGATCGCTGGGTGCGCACGACTACGGCGTACTGAGTATCGTGCGCAACATTCTCATGTTTACCGTGATACTCGCCGGCGCGGGGCTGGGACAGGCGTGCCTCAAGTTTCTGCCCCCGTTGCGGGTGGCGCGCGACGGTGCGGGAGCCGCCCGCCTCGTCCGGATAGCGCTGTCCGTGAGCCTGCTCGTATGGGCGGCGCTGGTCGTGTCGACTTATTTCGGCCGCCACGTGATCGAGTCGCTCTTCCCGTACCAGGGGCTGGGTCTGATCCTGGCGCTGGCCGTGGCGTTATCGCTGTTCGAAGTGTTCTTCGCGCTCATCGCGCGGATTCTCGAGGCGAGCTATGACACCCGGCGGCTCAGCTTGATGTCGCTTGTGAGCCACGCGGTCTTTATCTGTGCGCTGCTTGTTGTATTGCCGAGAGGGTGGGGTGTGGCGGGTGTAATTGCCGCCGCGGCGGCGGGACACTCGGTGGCGGTCATCGTGTTGTCCGCGAAGGTGAGGTCGAGTGTTTCGCGCTTCGGCGAAGTCCACGAAGTGGGCGAAGTCCACGAAGTGGGCGAAGGGATTTCTTTCAAGAGGCTGGCCCGGTACTCGCTGCCGCTGGTGCTCGTCGGAGTGCTCGTCCAGGTGGTCTGGCGGCAGTCTGAGACGCTCTTTCTCGCCCATTTCCGCTCGGCGGAGGAAACGGGCTTTTTCGATCTGGCCTACCGGTTGCCCCAGACGATGCTGGAATTCGTTCCGACCGCCGTGTGGCCGCTCGTGATGGCGGGGTTTTCGGAAGTGCACGCGCGGGACGCGTCTCGACTGCCGATCGCCATCGACCGGTACTACCGGATGCTCTTTCTGCTGATTACTCCGGTCTGCATGACGGGTATCGTTCTGGGAGGACGGATGGTAGCGGTGCTCTACAGCGACGCGTACCTGCCCGCGGCGATCCCGACACAGCTGTTTTTTGCCATATTCACCCTTTCGTTCTTCGGAACTCCGCTGTCGATGACGCTTTATGTGTTGGAAAAAACTCACGTTATTCTGATAGTCTACGTGTGCCTGGCTGCGCTGAACGTCGGACTGGACCTCGTGCTCATACCCCGTTACGGGGTCACGGGGGCCATCGTGCCGGTGGCTCTGGTGACTGCGGCGTCGCCTTTTATCTACCGCGCGCTGGTGCGGAGATACGTCGACGGGGTCAGAGTTCCTCTCGTGTTCATCGGCAAAACGTTTCTGGCGTCGGGCTTCGTTGTACTTCTGGCGCCGTTCACCCGTTATATCACCGGGTGGCTCGAGCTGGCCGCGGCATTCGTCGCGGCGGCGGTGCTGATTGTTCTTGGATACAAATGGGTCCGTGTGGTGGGCAGGAAAGAAATGGAAATGTTGGGAGCGGTTCCGTTTCCGTTAGCGAACCGGTTATTGAAGTTTATCGCAGCGTCACAGTGAGGTATTGCCATGCATCGCGATCTGAAAATAAGCGTCGTCATTCCCTGTTATAACGAAGAAGAGGGTGTCCAGCACGTCATCAAAGGACTCCCGGACTGTGTGGACGAGGTGGTCGTCGTCGATAATAACTGCACCGACAGGACCGCGGAGGTGGCGACGGCGCTGGGCGCGCGGGTGGTTTTTGAAGGCCGCAAGGGTTACGGCGCCGCTTACAAAGCGGGTCTGCCGGCGGCCGAGGGTGACGTCATCGTCACACTCGACGGCGATGGCACGTACCCGTCCGAGCAGATCCCGGAGCTGGTCGATTATCTGGTAGACAACAAACTCGACTTCATCTCGGCGGCCCGGTTTCCGCTCCAGAATCCCAAGGCGATGAATTTTTCCAACAAGGTGGGTAACTCGGTGCTCACCGTCGCGATGCTGTTGCTTTACGGCAACCCGATCAAGGATTCCCAGTCGGGGATGTGGATATTCAGGACGAGCGTGTTGCCACAGCTCGTCCTGACCAGCGACGGGATGCCGCTTTCTGAGGAGATCAAGATCGAGGCGATCCGCCACAAGGATGTCGCGTTTGCCGAGTACCACGTCAACTACCACCCGCGAGTGGGTGAGGTCAAACTGGAAAAATGGCGCGACGGTTTTCGTAACCTGGCCTTCCTGGTCAAAAAGAGGTTCGGAT
>CBDVDJ010000443.1:0-3434 GCA_965372695.1 uncultured bacterium | reverse complement strand
TCGACGTTGAACGACCAGAACGGCCACGGTGCGCCGAGGTTGCTCTGCGAGTTGTTCACCACCGTGGCCGGTGACGCGGTGCACACGCAGTTCGGGTCGAGCGACCAGCCGATGTCTTCCATCAATTGTAAAGCCAGGCTGGGGTCGTGTTCGGCGCCCGTGTACGCGGGTTCCATGACCTCGTTGGGACTGACGGTGCTGGACCAGTGCGACACCGACGAGCCCCCCTGCGCCGGGTTGGGGCCGTGTGCCCGCATCCACCCGCTGTTCAGCCCCGACGTGACGGGGATATTCGGGTGCTCGGCCGTAACCGACGAACCCGTCCACACCAGGTTGGGGTCGGAGATACTCGCCGCGACGCGCTGGGTATTCGACATGGCGGGATAACCGAACGGGGAGGCGCCGACCTGGCCGAGGTTGAGCATGTAGGTGTCGTTGAATCCGTTGAGCTTCGTGCCTAATTGCAGATTGACGAACGTCTGGAAACCCAGCCCGTGGCCGACCTCGTGGAGGACGACGGTGACGAAATCGATGTCACTGCCCGGGCTGGAGTCGTAGCCGTAATACCAGCCGATGCCCCCGAGGCAGCCTGCATCTCCATTGAGGTTACTGTTGAAGGTGGCGCCGATGTCGGCCGTGGTCGTCAGGTCGACTCCCGCCAGCGAGTTGGCCAGCGCCTGCGGGTACCACGTCAGTGGCGCCGGTGCGCCGGCAAAATCGCGGTGGACCGTCTTCGCGCCGGCGGAACCGAGGACGGCCGACGTCGGGTCACAGAACTGAGGGTCCATCCTGGCCTCGACGCGGATGGTGACGTTGCTGTTGATGCACTGGCCCCAGATGTCGGCCGCGTGCTGGAACGCGTTGAGACGCGCCTGGCCCAGCGTGGTGGCCGGGTTGCCGCCCGTCGGCGTCCAGGGCGTGTTGTCATTGAAGCCCTCGCCCGGACCGTCCAGGTTTATGATCAGGATGTTGGCGCCCGCGAGGGCGTCAACCGCCGGTCCCGCCGTGATAACGACGGCGGCCAGAATTGTCAGCAGGGTGGTGGTGATCATTTTATGCTTCATCGCCGATCACTCCTTTTCCCGGCTGGAGTTCTGGAGCTGCGCCCCGGGGTCCGAGACACACGGCGCCGTCACCGTGCCGTCTTCGTCTACCACGGCGACCATGGCGCTGCGGAATCGTCCGCCGAGGTCGACCATCACGCCGCCGCCTTTGACGGGGCTGGGCTCTTCGACGAGGCCTTCGGCCGACGTGCTGAGCGCGTTCCGCCAGTCCGCCGGAAACTCCACCGGGGCGGAATCGATCGACGGTTCGACGATCTTGCCGGTCGCGGGGTCGAAGTGGACGACATAGCCCGACTGCGTCGACATCGAAGCGCCGGCTTCGCCGGCTTCGCCGACTGCGCCGGGTACCGCGTGGTTATCGGCAGAACCCGACGGGATCAGAAAAAAAGCGCAGGCCGCACCGATCACGGCAGCGGCGAGCGCCAGCGTTTGCTTTCGTTTCATGGAGGGTCTCTTTCAGGGTTGAGATTCGGTTGATGGTGGATTCAGATGTTGGATGCGATAGTACAGATATCCATTATACATTATTACGGTCCGATTCGAAAGCGAAAGCGCGTGTATCACGCGAATAACGCGTCCTTGTGGCCTTTTCAGCGATCTGGTAGAATAGAGACAAGAAGGTCGAAACGTCCCTTAACGCCCGCAGCGGGAAATCACGAGGTACCATGCGATATTCCATACTCTGTCTGGGTATGGCGGCGCTGATGACGGCGGCGCCGTTACCCGCGGGAGGTGTGCGTGTGCTGATCGAACTCGAGGACTACTCGGCGCCACTCAACGTCGGCGGACCTTTGCTGTTCGTGGTGCAGGAGACCGCTTGTACCGGCGGCGCGCTCCTCAAAGGGCTGGACGCGCCGGGTGACTGGGCCGAATACGAGTTGTCTGCCGGTCCGCTGGGGTCGTGGGTGATGGCAATGCGGGTACGGGGAGACGACGACGTCCGGTATTTTTTCGACGTGACATTCACAGGGGCGCGGACCGGGACGTCGCAATCGATCACGGTGGAATTCGTGGGGCAAGGGTATGGCTGAGGCGGCGCGGGGTGGTTCCTGGCTGTCGGCGACAGCTATGTCGATCTCTACGAACCTTCTTACCTGGTCAGGGTCACGGCAATGTCTTCCGGCGTTACCGAACTCGACCACATTTATCTCGCCCCCGTCGTGCCGGTCGAACAGACGACGTGGGGGGCCGTCAAGCAAATGTATCGCAATTGACAATGTCGGAAGCCGCCACTGTCATTCCCCGGCGGTTTCACCGGGCGCGGCGTACAGCCCTTTATCTACCCACTTCTTCGCGATTATGAGTCCGACGGGGCTGATCATCGCGACCAGCGCATAAATGAGCCACATGGACTCCGTGTTCAGCGCCCCCTCGGCGGGGCAGTACTGTTGCATCATCCGGCCCGTATAAAGGCCCGCCAGGGCCTTGACCATGAACCAGGGGATGTTCGCGTAGGCGATATAGGCGCCCGTCCGTCCCTTCGGAGCGAGCTCGGCGGCGAACTGCAAAAACCGCGGCTGCCACATCGCCTCACCGAGAGAGAAGAGGACGAAATACGTGATCAACAGTGGCAGCGTCGGTCCGGCCACGAACAAGAAAGACGGCAGCGCCGAGACCAGCGCGCCGATGATCATCATCTTGTAGACGTGGACCTTGCGCGTCAACGCGGTGATGATCGGCACTCCGAGCACGATAAGGAGCGGGTTGAGGACGTTGACGAAGGTCTCCATGTTGTTGGCGACGCCGCCGGAGTAGGCCCGTGTGATGTACTGGGGCATGACCAGCCACTGGTAGGCGAACAGCGTTTGTACGGGTAGCAGGATGAATATAAAGAAGCTGAAGCGTGGATTGGCCATCGGGTTTTTGCGAAACCAGTCGGCGATGCCGCCGGACGATATTTTCTTCTGGTCCGGTTCATCTTCTTCGTTTTCCTCGCCTCCGGCGGCGAGCTCGCCTTCGCGCTCGACGCGGGGGGTAAACCGGAATATCACAAAGAGCAGCATCAACACGTTCACCGCGACACAAAACCAGAAAACCCCTTCGATGCCCCAGCCGTTCCAGTCGATCCCGCCGATATGAATGCCGGTTCGTATGCGCGGCGAGATCAGCCCGATGACGACGATCCCGAGGTTCATTCCCGCGTAGAGGAGGCCGTAGCCCATCGCCGCCGTCGACTTGTCGGTAAATTTGCGCACACCGGCGTAACAGGAGGGCTGCATGAATCCGTTACCGGCGGCGGCAATGATCAGGGCCAGGAGGCAAAATTTTATAATGGCGGACGAGCCCGGCTCGAAGAAACTGGGGGCCAGCGGCAGCGCTGACCGGCCGACGATGTAAAGCGCGATCGAGATGATCAGCGATTTTCGTACG
>CBDVDJ010000442.1:0-3436 GCA_965372695.1 uncultured bacterium | reverse complement strand
CACGATGTGAATCGGATCGTCGATCGTGATGTTTCCCTGGAGGAACACCAGCGCGCCGTCGCGGATGAACGCCGTGTTGAGCGCGGCGAACGGGTGGCGGTTGATGTCGGCGCGCTTGCCGAGATAGGGCTCGATAAACTCCGGGTGCTGATCGAGCGCGTCGGCGAGGCTGCCCACGAGGATGCCCTCGGGGAGGTCGCCGATGCGCGAGAATTCGGGGGCGAAAATGCCATCGACGAAGACCATGCGCCGGCAGCCGGCGTCGTCGAAGGTACGCTCCAGGATCCGTTCGTCCGTCAGCGCCTCGATACGCGCCTCACTCACCGGGGCGAACGCGGTGGCCGCGATCGGACGTACCCGCGTGTTGCGCCAGTTCTCGTCGCGGAGGGTGGGGAAGCCCAGCGCCTTGAACATTTCCATCCCGGCCATGCGGAGCTTGTGGACCCACTTCGGCCCGACCTTGCCCAGTTCGGCCTCGATTTCGTAAAAAGTCTTTTCGTAGAGTTCTACCGACATGACGTTACCCCGCCGTTCCGTTGACTTCGGCGTAGCCCTCGGCCTCGAGCTCGAGCGCGAGTTCCTTGCCGCCCGTCTTGATGATTTTCCCGTCCTTGAGGACGTGGACGATGTCGGGGACGATATAGTTCAGCAGCCGCTGGTAATGTGTGATCACGACGATGGCGCGGTCGGGACCGCGGAGCGCGTTCACGCCGTTGGCCACGATCTTGAGCGCGTCGATGTCGAGGCCCGAGTCGGTCTCGTCGAGGACGGCGAGCTTTGGTTCGAGGATCGCCATCTGGAGGATCTCGTTACGCTTCTTCTCACCGCCGGAGAAGCCCTCGTTGACCGCGCGGTTGGCAAACCCGTCGGCGATCTTCAGGTCCGTCATCTTTTCCTTGAGGATGCCGAGGAATTCCATCGCGTCGAGCTGTGACTCGCCGCGGTACTTGCGGATCGAGTTGAGGGCCGTCTTGAGGAAGTAGTTGTTGCGCACACCCGGGATCTCGACGGGGTACTGGAACGCCATGAAGATCCCCTCGGCGGCCCGTTCTTCGGGTTCGAGGTCCATGATGCTCCTGCCCTCGAAGACGATGTCTCCCTCGGTGACGTTGTACACGTCGCGTCCCGCCAGGACCTGGCTCAACGTGCTCTTGCCCGAGCCATTGGGACCCATGATGGCGTGGACTTCGCCGGCCTTCACCTCGAGGTTGATCCCCTTGAGGATTTCGTTGCCCTCGATGGAGGCGTGAAGATTCTTGATTTCCAGCATTGCCATTTTCCTTTTCCTGTCTTTTGATTCAGCGGTTTTCCGCATCCCTCACGTCCCCGTGTTCCACGTAAAAAGGATCAGATCTGCTGATCGGGTTAGAGTCGCTTGCGGCGGTCGGCCCAGAGGAGGTCGTGAGGGCCTGGACGTCGTTTGTGGCTCTATCCGGTTGCCGTGATCCGCAAATCTGATCCGTGTCTCGCTATCCGACGCTCCCCTCGAGACTGACTTCCAGGAGACGTTGCGCCTCTACCGCAAACTCCATCGGCAGCACCCCGAAGACTTCCTTGCAGAAGCCGTTGACGATCATGTTCATCGCGTCTTCCGGGTTGATGCCGCGCTGCTGGCAGTAGAATATCTGGTCCTCGCCGATCTTCGACGTGGTCGCCTCGTGCTCCACCTGAGAGGACGTATTGTTCACTTCAATATATGGAAACGTGTGCGCCCCGCACAGATCGCCGATCAGCATCGAGTCGCACTGCGTGAAATTGCGGGCGTTGGTGGCGCCTTTGTGCACCTTGACCAGCCCGCGGTAACTGTTCTGGCCGTGCCCGGCCGAAATGCCCTTGGATATAATCGTACTCTTCGTGTTCTTGCCCTTGTGGATCATCTTCGTGCCCGTGTCGGCCTGCTGCCAGTTGTTCGTGAGGGCCACGCTGTAGAACTCGCCCACCGAGTCGTCGCCGATGAGCACACAACTCGGGTACTTCCACGTTATCGCCGACCCGGTCTCGACCTGGGTCCACGAGATCTTCGATCGGGCGCCGCGACACTCGCCGCGCTTGGTGACGAAGTTGAAGATGCCGCCCTTGCCGTCCTTGTCGCCCGGGTACCAGTTCTGTACCGTCGAATACTTGATCTGCGCGTCCTCGAGTGCGACCAGTTCGACGACGGCGGCGTGGAGCTGGTTCTCGTCGCGGATCGGGGCCGTGCAGCCCTCGAGGTAGCTCACGTACGCGCCCTCGTCGGCGATGAGCAGCGTGCGTTCGAACTGCCCCGTCTCCGAGGCGTTGATACGGAAATACGTCGAGAGCTCCATCGGGCAGCGCACACCCGGAGGGATGTAGCAGAACGACCCTTCGCTGAAGACGGCCGAGTTCAAGGCCGCGTAGAAGTTGTCGTTGCGGGGGACGACCGAGCCCAGGTATTTGCGCACCAGTTCCGGGTGTTCCCTGACCGCTTCGGAGAACGAACAGAAGATGATGTCCAGTTCCGAGAGCTTGTCCTTGAATGTCGTGGCCACCGAGACGCTGTCGAACACCGCGTCCACCGCCACGCCGGACAGGCGCATCTGCTCTTCGAGCGGGATGCCCAGCTTCTCGAACGTGGCCTTGATCTCCGGGTCGACCTCGTCCATCGAATTCGGCCCATCTTCCGGGCGCTTCGGCTCCGAGTAATAATGAATGTCCTGGAAGTCGATGTCGGCGTACTTCACGTTGGGCCACTTCGGCTCATCCATCTTGAGCCACGCCCGGTACGCCTCGAGCCGCCACTCCAGCAGCCACTCCGGCTCGTCCTTCTTGGCCGAGATCGTCCGGATGACGTCCTCGTCGAGACCCTTCGGAATCGTATCCGATTCGACCTCGGTGACGAACCCCCACTCGTATTCTTTGTCGATCCGTTTCTGGATCGGGTCATTGGCCGCGGCCATAAAGCCTCCGCGTATTTCGAGTTAACTAAAGCGCACTAAAACAGTCCTATTAAGATATTATACAGCACCGCGCCTGAAGCGCAATGTAATTCGGTGGGTCTGCAGCGGCCAGGATGGGACCGGGGCTGACGGAAGCGTAGCACTGGTAAAGCCTTGTAATAATAAGACCAAACGGGTGCGGATTTCCAGCAAAAAATATCCGCCAGGGAGACGAATCCAGGCCCCGGGAGCGACCGATATCTAAAGACAAACCTATCCGTTTATGGCTACAATAATTAGGTCGTTACACTCCATCGCTTCGGGGAGAAGCGCATGATCGGGAAAACCATCTCTCATTATAGTATCACCGCCGAACTCGGCCGGGGCGGGATGGGTGTCGTGTACCAGGCCGAGCACACCCGGCTCCGCCAGCCCGTGGCACTCAAGTTCCTGCCCGCCGAACTGACCGCCGACAAAGACTCCAGGACCCGCTTCGTCCACGAGGCCCAGGCCGCCTCGTCGCTCAAGCACCACCACGT
>CBDVDJ010000441.1:0-3439 GCA_965372695.1 uncultured bacterium | reverse complement strand
CCGTCTACAGAGATGATAATAATGATGGACTATTTGACTGGATAGCGGATGTCGGCACAGCGTCGCTCTGCTACACGGATACGGATGTCACAAACAGCAGGACATACGACTACGCGGTCCTCGCCTTTGATACGAGGAACCACGAAAGCGAATTGAGTTACGAGGACGTGTTCGACACGCCTCGACCTGAGGGGTTCAATGTGGTGTTGAGCGATTATTTGGGGCAAAACCCCGCCACGAGTGGATGGGACTTCGTGTCCCGGTCCGTTCAGGCGTGGGACAACATCACGACGGATATCTACTTCGGTACGCTGACGGATCAGCAAACGGCAGGTGACGTGAGCTACGTGTTTACGGCTGCCGGAGTAGATATCCAGGATTACGGTTACATAGCCGACGCGGACGAGTTTGCCGTGTTCGTCGACTGGGCGCCCGTACAGGGGTGGTCCAACCTCGGACGGGTGGAAGCGGTCAACGGCCACGCCTACATCGTCAGGGTCAACGACGGACACAACTACGCGAAGGTCTGGCTGAAATCGGTGACCAGGGACCAGGTGACACTCGACTGGGCATACCAGGAAGATCCGGACAACCCGGAACTCGCTCCCGGAGCCTCGGCTGGCGCCTCGGGAGGTGCCGCGCGATGAAGACATCGAAACCCGTCCGGGTCCGGGGAATCATAGTCACTCTCGCCGCGATGGCTGCCGTGTTGGCCGCGGTGGCTCCAGTGGCGATGGCGGACCCGCCGGCAGGCGGCCGGGTCACGGTGACGGGCCCCGGCCCTGCGGGCATACACGTGTGGTTCGACCAGCCGCACCCGCAGGGAGTTTACGCATCCTATGACGACGTCGTCATATCGGTGCAGGCGACACGCGGTTGCTACGCCACGGTGTTCGTGGTCGACACTTACGGATTTGTCCACGTCGTCCACCCGTTTTCGCCGGATGACGACGCGTGGGTTTACGGTGGCCGCACGTACCGGTTCAGCGGGCGCGAACTGGGACTCGACGGTTTTGGCGGGCGCGGTATCGCCCACGTGTTCGCGATCGGCAGCCCGTACCCGTTCGACTATTCGCCCTACGGGGAGTCGATCTTCGTGGGACGTTACGGGTACCGGATCCAGGGCGATCCCTACGTTGGCTGCCGGCAGCTGTACGTTTCGCTGCTGCCCGCCACGTGCCAGTGGGACCAGGTCGGAGTCGGTTTCGCCAGGTTCTACGTTCGCGAATGGGCGCGGTATCCGGTGTACCTGTGCCACGAGGATCACGGGCGCGGTGCGCACGTGAGGACGGCCCGGTGCCAGCGGTGTGATTCGGCGTACGACACGTACCGCGTGCACGTGAACGATCCGCGGGTCGTACTGCGCAAGAGGGCGCCGCGATACAAGGACACGTACAGAGACTCGTACACGAATACGACGATCGAGCGCGCCGCCGGCGCAGAGCAGTACCGGATGGTCCGCGACAACAAGAACGCGAGGCGTGCGACGCGCGCAGAGCGCGCAAGCGTCACGACGACCACGGGGCGCACGAAGAGCCACGCGAGAATCGTCAGCTCCGGGCGCACCGTCGACCGCACCGTGGCGTCGGCCGGACGACGCACGAAGGTATCGAAACGCGCGGGCGCGGCGAAGCAGGCCACTTCGAATACCGCGACCACGTACGCCGGGAAGACGACTTACAAAAAAGGCCGGGTGAGTAGATAGGAACGTTTGTTAACGACGCGATAACCCCGTCGCACACGGTTTGGTTGGCTGGTAGCGTAATCGAGCAGGCTGGTGAAAAAGCCGACCAGGTAGGGGGGAGTTGAGCAGAGTGAAAGCCGATCAGGGGCGGCGATTACGGAAGCTTCAGCTCCCCTTTACTGACTTAACACGGCCAACCGAATGGGGGAGTTGGGTAACGTAGACGTCGAATTCAGGGGCGGCGATTACGGAAGTCCCAACTCCCCTTAACTGAATATACCGGATAACGGTCTGTGTGAGGGGAGTTGGGCGGCGTAGACGTCGAATTCAGGGGCGGCGATTTACCAACGTTCCAACTCCCCTTTCCTCTTTCCTGTTGACCGAAAAGACGGCTAATTATACATTATTATAGCAAGTTATTCCAGCGCATTGTCCATCCCCTGTTTCACCCCGGAAAGTCCAGAAATTGCAGAAACGGTTTAAAGTTAACGTCGCACCCCTGCTAGCGTGCCTGATCCTGAGCGTGACCGCGGGATCCACCGCATTCTCCAAGGGCAGGGTACCCGCGTTGATCCGGGCAGAGAAGCCGCAGGTCCCGCGCTCCGTGGCCGCCCCTCCCGGCGCCACCCTCAATATATTCCAGAAGCAGAAACTCCGGGATTACCTCGCCGGATTCACCGAGCCGATCGACTCGCTGCGCGTGATCGTGCTCCAGGTCCAGTTCGCCGACAGTCTCATGGGCGGACAGCCAGGCAGCCTGCGCCCCGAGGTCCGCGACTCGACGTGGTTCGCCAACGAGATGCGGCACGTCGAGCAATATTTCCGGGGGGCCTCGCAATCCACGACGAATATCGTGTGGCGCGTGGACGGCCGTCTCTACAACCTTCCGGAGGGGATGGGGTATTACGGTGACGACCGCTACGAAGAGACGCGCGTGGTCGAACTCGCGCAAACGGTCATCGACTCGGCCGACGCCGACGTCGATTTTTCGCTCTACGACAACGTATTCATCATACACGCGGGTGCGGGCCAGGAAACGGATGTCGCGGGGAACTCGCCCGAACAGATATGGTCGAGCTTTTACGACCTGGGCGACATCCAGTTTGCCGTGGACAGCCTCGTCGCCGGATTGACGACCGGCGACTCGCTCGACGGTGAGCCGTTCTACGTCAGCAACTTCTCTATCGTTCCCGAAAACGCGTCGCAGGATTTCCAGAGGATCGGCACCCTCGGGATATGGGTGTTCGAGACCGGCAGCCGCCTCGGGCTGCTGCCGATGTTCGACAGCACACCCCCCGGGTTTCAGGACTCGCAGGGCACGGGTAACTTCTGCGTGATGGCCTACGGGCTGTGGATCGGGCCCGAAGGATTCGACGGATTCGTACCCGGATTTCCCTGCGCATTCAACCGCCTGATATCAGGGTGGATCGACCCGCCGGTGATCGATGCCGGCCCGGGTCCGGCCCCGGGCGAAATCAGGCTGACCGACGTCAATACGGGCACGCCGACGGATATGACCGCGGTGCGGATCCCGATAACGGAAAACGAATACTACCTCGTCGTCAACCGGGTTCACGACGCCAATTTCGACAGCCTCTTCACGTTCGGCGACGTGGACAGCAACATGATCCCGGACAACACCGACTCGTTCGAGGGGGCGGAGTTCGACTTCCACCTCACGATGCTCACCAATCCGACGAGTTTTCGCTACGACGACAACTACGGCGGCACGATCAAGCTCCAGTTTACGGGCTC
>CBDVDJ010000440.1:0-3455 GCA_965372695.1 uncultured bacterium | reverse complement strand
ACGAGACTGTACTCGGATGAGCAGGGGGGCTCGCACTTCGCTGATGAGATAATTTCGTTCGAGTTGATGGACTTTGCTCCCCCGGCTCCGCCGATATCCGTTTCTTCTGAATTCAATGTCGACGGGATGATCGTAATTTCGAGTCCTCCCGGCTGGCACGGAGACTGGCACCCGGCACCCCGGAGGCAATTGATGTTCTGTTTGTCGGGCATTCTGGAGGTTGAAGTCACCGACGGGGAAATCCGGAGGTTTGGCCCGGGCGCCGTGATTCTCGTAGAGGACACGACCGGCAAAGGCCACGTCTCGAGAATCATTGGTGAAGAGCGGGCCTTCATGGTCGCCTCGCCACTGGTTGACCGGGATTGACGATGGTACAACCACGTGCTGCGGCAGCGCGACGGGGCGTTGGAGTACAAAACAGGAGCTATTTTATGAACAAGCCGACGGACGACAAAAACCTCCAGTCACTTCCGAGCATCGGGCCGAGCCTGGCGCGGGACCTCCGGGATCTGGGATATCGTGCTCCGTTGGATCTGCAGGGACAGGACCCGGAAAAGATGTACACGGATTTGTGTGAGCTCCGCGGCGAGTCGATCGATCGGTGCGTCCTGTATTCGTTCCGGTGTGCGGTGTATGCCGTAGTGGCGGACGACGACGATCCGGAGTTGCGGAAGTGGTGGAACTGGAAGGACAGAAAGCTGTAACCAGGCGGTGCCATCTGTGATGGCGCCGTCACGGTAATGGAGGCCGATAACACATGCTCGGATACCGGGTGATATCCAGGATTCTGGCGATTGCGGTCATTATAGCCGCTTCGCCGGGCTGCCAGATGACGCAAACGGACTGTATCTGTACCGCGGATTTCGCCCTGGTCACGGTCATGGCGGTGGACGCTTCGGACAAGCCGGTGACGGATCTGACAATAGTTGTGGAGCTGGCTCGAACCGGCGAAGTCCTGGATGTGACGCAGGATCCGACACTGACCGGCCGGGGAGTATACGTGGTTTTTGACGACGGATTCAAGCGCATGATTCATCCAAAGATGAACATTGTCGGCGAAACGCTCGACGTCACGGGAGTTGGAAGTTCGGGCCAATTCGATGCGACCTTCAAGGTCGCCGTCGACGAATTATGCGCCTGTCACGTTCACAAGAAATCGGGGCCGGACAAAGTGGTGGTTGAAGTCCAGAATCAACCTGTCGCCGGACGCTATAAATAGCAGAGGAGAAAGAGATGACAAAAGCACTTGCGATCTTCGTTGTCGTCTGGGCCCCGCCGGAACCCGATCCGGTCAGCAGCGTGTCGTGGGGAATCGTCAAGGCCATGTACGACGAATGACGGTGACGCACCAATGCGAAAGGAGAAACTATGCGGGCAATATGTCTGGACGTGTTGGTTCTCGTGATAGGAAGTGGCGCAACCTCTCAAGTGCCGCCGTTTGTCGGTCTGTCCACCAGCGAGCAGTCCTGGGAGTGCTGGATAGATCCTGACGCTGTTTGATTAGTGCGCCGTTCTTATATACTCATTCCGTTGGAGTACGACATGACCGACTTCAAGTACCGGGGCGCCGGCGCCCTGGTCGAACTGCACGAACACCACCTGGGACGCTTCCTGGTTACCTGGAGAGAAGCCTGGGAAGAAGACATCGAATTGCCGGATGTCGACGATCCTGACTACGCGTCGCTCGAAGCGCTGCTGGCGCACGTATGCCGCGGGGCGCGAACTTATCTTCTCTGGATTTGTGAGCAGCTGGACCTTCCGGATCCGGAGATTGAACCTGTACCGAAGACCGATGTGATCGAGGCCGAAGCGATGAGTTACATCGACGATCTGCTGGCGGCCTGGCGGACTCCATTGCGCGAAGTGGAAGAGGGACGTTTCGTCAGGCCCGAGTATGTCTCCCCCTGGGGAGTCAGATACTGCATTGACGCGATGATGGAGCACGCGGTCATGCATCCGATCCGGCACCGGTACCAGCTCGAGGGTCTGATGGGCGAAAGCCGGCCGGAATAGATCCAACGGAAATCTCAAAACTCGTATTCGATCTGATCATCCCGGAAGGATGGGTGTTGACCGACGACTCTGCATATACGGACCTTGGGTGGTCCTCACACTGGCAGACTCTGTTCGACGCCCTCGGTCAGGACGGGCTCGTCCCGGCGCGAGTGGTCCGAACCGACCGCGGGAGTTCCCTGGTCGCCACGCCGGCAGGTGTCGTCCGTGCGAAACCATCCGTACGCCTCCTCAAGTCGGGTGACGATCCGGCCGACCTTCCGGCCGTCGGTGACTGGGTCGCGGCACTGGTGTCGGCGGACGTCGAGATCGCGCTGATCGAGGCGGTCCTTGACCGCAGGAATGTCATTACGCGGGGCGGCTCCGGAAAAACGTCGGAAACACAGGTCCTGGCCGCCAATGTAGACACGGCATTCGTCGTTCACCCGATCGCCGAACCGCCCAACCTCCGCCGCATCGAACGTGAACTCTCACTGGCATGGGACTCCGGCGCGGCCCCGGTCGTCGTCCTGACAAAGGCGGACCTCTCCACCGACCCGAATCCGTCACTCGAGGCGGTCGAGTCGATCGCGCTCGGCGTCGACGTGCTCCTGGTAAACGCTCTGGACAACGGGAGCGCGGCGCAGCTTCTTTCATATATCACGGGGCAACGCACCGCCGTCCTGATCGGGCCTTCGGGCGCCGGCAAATCGACACTGATCAACGCGATTCTCGGTGAACAGCGCCAGGCAACCCACGACGTCCGCACGGGCGACGGCAAGGGGCGCCACACGACGGTCGCGCGCGAAGTGATCGCGATAAACGGCCACGGCGTCATCATCGACACGCCGGGCCTGCGGGCACTCGGCCTGACGGGTTCGGAAGAGGGTATCCTGTCGGTATTTCCCGACATCGAAGAGTACGCGAATGCATGCCACTTCCGCGACTGCAGCCACAACGACGAGCCCGGCTGCGCCGTCCAGGAGGCGGTTGAATCGGGGGCGTTACCGCCCGAGCGACTGGCGAACTATCACAAGCTGATGCGCGAAGCCCGCGTGGCCGCTTCGAGGAGTGACGCCCGTCTGCGCGCCGAGGAAAGCCGGAAGGGTAAAGTCATGTCGAAGATGATCAGGAAATTCCATAAGCGCCGCGGTCGGAAGTAAGTTTCCTGGTCGGTAATGAGACTCATGGAGGATCGAATGCCGAAACAGAGAGTGAAACGGTTGATCGTGACAGTCACGATGGTTGTGGCCGGAGCAGGCATCTTGCTTTTCGGCGCGTATCCGTCTTACGGTTCGGGTGGAGCCACCGAAGATGGCGCGGGAGGAGATACGTCGGCGATTCTGTCGGTGGTCGAATCGTATCATGAGGCGCTGAAGGCCGGTGACCGCGAGACGGCGCTGAAGTTGTTATCGGCGGACGTCATGGTTCTCGAGAGCGGATATCTGGAAACCTCCGCTGAG
>CBDVDJ010000439.1:0-3462 GCA_965372695.1 uncultured bacterium | reverse complement strand
GAGAAGCAGCACCAGATAAAACTCAATCGCGGCCCGGGTCGCGTGAGCCCGTTCTTCATCCCGTACCTGATCCCGGATATGCCGGCCGGTTTTGTGTCGATAACACACGGCCTGAAAGGGCCGAACTACGCCACCGTATCTGCTTGCGCATCCGGCGCCAACGCCGTCGCCGACGCCTACCTGTTGATCAAGGCGGGAATGGCCGACGCCATGGTGGCCGGCGGCAGTGAAGCGGCCGTCACCGAGATGTCGCTGGCCGGATTCGGAGCGCTCAAGGCGCTGTCAACCCGCAACGACGAGCCTCTACGGGCCTCTCGCCCTTTCGACCGTGATCGTGACGGCTTTGTGATCGGTGAGGGTGCTGGTGTGCTTTTCGTCGAGGAGCTCGAGCACGCGAAACGGCGAGGCGCCGATATTGTTGCCGAAGTGGTGGGAATCGGAATGAGTGGGGACGCGTACCACATCACGGCACCGCCGCCCGACGGAGAAGGCGCGATCCGGTCGATGCGCCTGGCGGTCGAGAACGCCGGAATCAAACCGGAAGACATCGGCTACATCAACGCTCACGGCACCAGTACCCAGCTGAACGATGCCAGCGAAACGGCGGCGATCAAGGAAGCATTCGGGGAACACGCCTATAAGCTCGCCGTCAGTTCGACCAAGTCGACGACCGGTCATCTGCTTGGCGCCGCCGCCTCGGTCGAGCTGGCCTTTTGCGCGTTCGCGATCCGCGAGGGTATACTGCCGCCGACGATCAACCAGGAGAACGCCGATCCGTCCTGCGATCTGGACTATGTTCCCAACGAGGCCCGAAAACAAGAGGTCGACTACGCGCTTTCCAATTCGTTCGGTTTTGGCGGGCACAACGTATCGATCGTCGTCAAACGATTTGCCCGGTAGGTGAGAGAACGGGTGCCGGGCACTTCCGGATCGCACCCGACAAACGCACATCAATCATGTCCAACCTTCTGCGTGACATCCTCGACAGACTGCGAGGCCGGCGGCGTGCCGCTCCCGGAATACGGGACCACTGGGAACGGTTCGAGCACCTCCAGGGGAAGCTCGGCTACCGGTTCAAGCACCTCTCACTTCTGCGCGATTCGCTCGTACACCGGTCGTACAGTGCCGGAGTCGAGGGCGAGCGCGCCCCCGGCGCGTCGAACGAGCGCATGGAGTTTCTCGGTGATTCGGTCCTGTCCCTCGTCGTCAACGACTATCTCTATCATCGCTACCCCGACAAGAGTGAGGGAGAGCTGACCAAGATGAAGTCGGTGATCGTCAGCAAGCAGGTACTCGCCCACCTTGCCAAGAGAATCGTGCTCGGAGATTGCGTTCTTGTGAGCGACAATGCCAAAAAAGCGGGAGTGGCGGAGATGCAGAGCGTGCTGGCCGATACGCTCGAAGCCGTATTCGGGGCCGTGTTCATCGACGGTGGCTTCGAAAGCGCCCGCGGGAGCATTCTCAACGTGCTGCCCAGGAATCCGGGCGAGATCGTCTACCAGGAAGAATCGATCAACTACAAGAGTCTTCTCCAGGAGTACATCCAGGCGCTCCACAAAATCCCTCCGCGATACCGGGTGTTTTCAACCGCGGGACCCGACCACGACAAGGATTTCGAGGTCGAGGTGGTCGTCCAGGGCAACATACTGGGCAAGGGGACGGGAAAGACCAAGAAACACGCGGAGCAGGAGGCGGCGAAATCGGCTTATCGCCGCCTGATGAACGACCCCGAAGACCAGTAGTTGCCGGGGGCTTGCGGCGGCGCGGATTATACGATAGGATGTCTCCGTTATGGGTGGACCCGAAATAGTAGTACCGGCGGCGCCGTACGTTTACGGCGGCGACAAAACCACACTCTGCAGGGAGTGCCAGCTCCCATGCCAGTTGAAAATGACCAGCCCCGATTGCTTCCGGCGCTTCTTCCTGCAGGGGATGCTCGAGTGTACGTACTTCGTATTCGGTTACTGCTTTCTCACTACCGAGCCGGGCTGCGTGTTCGACAACGGCGGACACCACGAGGACTACTGGCTCAACCTGCTCAACGACTATTTCCACAACGTCGGAAACCGCAACACTACGGACCCCGATTTTGTGTCCAACTCGGAACAACTCAAGAAACTCGTCGCCCAGCAGGTCGAGGACCGTCAAGTTCAGCTGTGCCGTTACTTCGAAGAGTATTACAACCGCGTGATGGAACAGGGCGGGGGACTCAGCGAAGAGATTATGGAAAAGCTGGACGAGGCATTCTTGTCGCTTCTTGCCGGGACCACCAGAAAACGCTGATACTCAAAACCTGTAGGCGGCGCCGAGAACAAACCGGTAGGACGCCCGCTCGTCCTGCATCGAAGCGGTCGAGCGGCTGCCGTCGGTGAAGGAAAGCGCCGCGTCGACGGTCAGCGTCTGTCCGATCAAGCCGCCGATCCCGACCGCCACGCGCTGTCGCTCCCGGTCTACGTGCGCCTTGACAAGGTCGTTTTCGTCGATGCGGTCGTTCTGGATCGCGTCCAGCGGATAGGGGAGCCAGGCGTATCCCGCCCGCAACCTGAGCGGCAGCCAGCCAAGAGTGTATTCCGCTCCTGCCTTGTACTCGAATACCTCCCGGAAAGTCGTGGTAAGCGTCCCGGGGTTCCTGAACCGCTTGCGATTGATCGCCGCCTCCGACCAGTCGGCGTAGCCGAAATCAAATTCCAGCAACAAACGCTTCCACGTCACCGCCAGGCCGATATCGAGCCGGAACGGAAGCAGGTACTTGTCGTCGAACGAAACGGGGATCGTTTCGAAGGAATCCGGCGCGTTATCCAGGTGTTTGGTGATTTCCGCCGTGCCCTCGCCCGATACCTTGACCCACGTCGGCAGGGTGAACGAAACGCCGCCCATCAAGAACCTGTGGGCGAAGAATTGTATGCCGAAGCGGCCGCCGATTCCGGTGACGTCGCCGGAGACGTCCTCCTTCACGAATACGCTCGTCGTCGGTGTGAAGTCGAGGTAGGTAAAGTCGAACTGTCCCAGCCGGTCGACGCTGCCGTCGAGCACGAACAGCGTCAGCCCGCCAGAGAGCGCCGGTGAGAGGTCCACGCCGATGCCCAGGTTGTAGCTGTAAACGGTGCCCGTCTGCTGGAGGAGAAAGTTGTCCGCCGTATTGGTGTTTTCGTTGATACCGCTGTAGTGGAGATCGAACAAGGACGAGTAAACGCGGTACACGCCGAACGCGGGGACCAGGCTGCCCCGGTAGGTCGGGAGCGGCCAGGCCAGTGCGATGCCGTCGAGGCCGCCGCCGCGGGTGCTGATCGAGTTGGGCTCGCCGTAAAACGAAACGTCGACGGAACTGCGCTGCTGCCGGAGTCCCAGCGAGAGTTCGATGCGCTGGATTCGCGCGAGACCGGCGGGGTTGTAGACCAGCATATGGGCGTCGTTTCCTGCGGCCACGAAGGCGCCGGCCATGCCCGCCGCGCGCGCCCCGAC
>CBDVDJ010000438.1:0-3464 GCA_965372695.1 uncultured bacterium | reverse complement strand
GGCGCCGGGGTGGAGGCGCAGAAACACCTCGTGCCCGTAATCGATGAAGCTGGCCACAGAATAGAGTGTCGTGAGAAACGATCCGTCACCTTCGAACCGCAGCGTGACGCCGTTCTGCCCGTATTCGCTCTTTACCTCGTCGAGTGTGCCCGACAACACGATCCTGCCCTTGTCGATCATGCAGATGTTCTCGCAGAGCTTTTCCACCTGGTCCATCATGTGGGTGGAAAAGATCACGGTGTGTCCCTTGTGGTGATACTCGAGCATGATGTCCTTGAGCAGGTTGGTGTTGACGGGGTCGAGCCCCGAAAACGGCTCATCGAGTATCAGCAGTTCGGGTTCGTGGATCACGGTGGCGATGAACTGGACCTTCTGCTGCATTCCCTTCGACAGCTCTTCCACTTTTTTCTCGGCATAGTCGGACAACGCGAAGCGCTCCAGCCATCCGGCGGCGCGCCCTCGCGCCGTTTTACGGTCCAGCCGTTTGACCAGGCCGAAGAATGTCAGCATGTCGAGCACTTTCATTTTCTTGTAGAGTCCGCGTTCTTCGGGCAGGTACCCGATGCGCGCCTTGTCGACGCGATCGAGCGAGTCCCCGAACACCCTCACGCGCCCCGAGTCGGGCAGGAGGATCCGCATCAACATGCGGATCATGGTCGTCTTTCCAGCTCCGTTGGGCCCGAGCAACCCGTAGATCGAACCGGCCGGAACATCGAAGGAGATCCCGTCGACGGCTTTGACTCCGCTGTAAGCCTTGACGATGTGTTCCGCTTCTACCACGTATTGATCGGTCATGATTATCTAGCCCCGCGGGCTTTCCTCCGCCAGATCGAGCCGGATCAACAATGCGCGCATTTCCACCAGCGCCCGGTAGCGGTGGCTCATCGAGTTCTTCTCCTCGGCCTTCATTTCGGCGAGCGTGCGCTTGTAGTGCGGGATGCAGAAGACCGGATCGTATCCGAATCCGCGTTCGCCCCGGGGCTCGCGCGAAATCGTGCCGTGGAGAAACCCCTCGGTGACGAGCAAGTCGACAAGGTGTTCGTCATCCATCCGCACGTCGTACACCCTGTCGGGGTTGGAATCGATCGTATCCTGCGCCCACCCGGCGTCCTCCTTCGACAGCGCCACCGCCATCACCGTCTGGAATGTCGCGGTTCGAACAGCGTCGTCGTCGTCTCTCATCGCCTCGAGCAGCTTTTCGTAGTTCTCGATATAACCGGCGTTGCCTTGCTCCTGCCCCGAGGCAAAACGAGCCGCGTGAACGCCCGGCGCCCCGTCCAGCGCGTCGACAAAGAGGCCCGTATCGTCGGCCAGCGCGGAGCGGCCCGTGAACTCCCGGATCGCAACCGCCTTTTTAATCGCATTGGCCTCGAGAGTTTCGCCGTCCTCCACCGGCTCCGGCGCGCCGGGGTATTCGTCGAGCGTCGACAGCTCGATGTCGAGCCCGGCGAGGATGCGGCTGATCTCCGCCACCTTGTCCTTGTTGTGCGTCGCCAGTACGAGGTACATATTCAGCGATCCTCGATCCCCAGGACTTCCTTCTGTGCCGCAAACAACTGGTCGCACCCATGCCCGGCCAGGTCGAGCATCTGCTGCAGCTGGTCCGGGGTGAACGGGAACTTTTCGGCCGTCCCCTGGATCTCGATATACGCGCCACTCTCCGCCATAACGACGTTCAGGTCGACCTGCGCCGACGAATCCTCTTCGTAGTTCAGATCGAGCACCGGCGTGCCGTCGACGATCCCCACGCTGATCGCGGAAACCATGTAATTCATCGGATTGTCGGCATAGCCCACCGTCGAGATAGCGTCATAGAGCGCCACGCAACCTCCGGTGATCGAAGCCGTCCGCGTCCCCCCGTCGGCCTCGATCACGTCGCAATCGATAATGATCGTGATCTCGCCGAGCATTTCGAGCTGGATGGCCGCCCGGAAACTGCGGCCGATGAGGCGCTGGATCTCGTACGTCCGGCCACTGCGTCCGCGGACGGCTTCGCGCTTGATCCTCTCGTGGGAGCTTCGCGGCAGCATCCCGTATTCGCCCGTGATCCAACCGGAATTCTGACCGTAGAGGAACCGGGGCACTCCCTCTTCCAGTGTCGCCGAGCACAACACCTTTGTCCCCCCCATCTCGATCAGTGCCGACCCCTCGGCGTTGCGGAGGTATCCCCTCTCAATCGTGACCGGGCGGATTTCATTGACCTGTCTGCCGTCTTTCCTCATCGGGTTGCCTTCCGTATTATTGTGCTGTATCGACGGTCACGAACCGACCAGTTCGATCTCCGGTATGTCCCGGCCGAGAAAACGCCGCGCGATTTCTTCGAAAGTGGGTGAGGTGTCGCTGAGCACGACCGAGAATTGTCCGTTCCCGCCCCCACCGGCGATATCTTCGCTGTGAATGACCCTCTTCATCTCCCGGGCTGTTTCCACGGCCGAGTCGACGAGACGCACCAGTGATCCCATTACGCGGCCGATCACCGGCTTGAGCAGCGGGTAGTGCGTGCAGCCCAGAACGAGCGTATCAATGTCGCGGTCCCGAAACTCCCTGAGGTACTCCCTGGCCACCAATTCGGTCACGGGGTGGTCCGTCCACCCCTCTTCCGCCAGGGGGACAAACAACGGGCACGGCGCCGCCGTCACGTCGGCGTCGCCGCGGAGCGCGGTGATACCCGCCTGGTAGGCGCCCGAACGAATGGTTCCCGCGGTGCCGATGATTCCGATCCGTCCGCTCGCGCTAGCTTCGACCGCCGCCCGCACACCCGGCTCGGTTACCCCGACGATCGGCACGGAAAACTCGCGCTGCAGCATCGGCAGCGCTTCGGCGGATGCTGTGTTACACGCCACGACGATACTCTTGACGTTGCGCTCGAGGAGGAATCGAGTGTTTTCGCGCGAAAACCGGCGCACTGTGTCGCCGCTCTTCGTGCCGTAAGGAACCCGCGCCGTGTCGCCGTAGTAGATAAACGACTCGCCGGGCAGATGATCAAGGAGCTCCTTGAGGACGGTAAGCCCGCCGATACCGGAATCAAAAACGCCTATCGGACGGTCGCCCATGCCACTCATCTCCAGTCGCGAACCAGGAACGGCCGGTACGCGTTGAGGTGTCCCGCAATCGTTCCCACCTGCGATCCTTCCACCAGTATCTGCACGGCGGCAACCTCGGGAAAATTCTCGGAAATCGTCCTCATGATGGCGGAAACCGTGTGGTACTCGGCGGCCGCTCCACCGGGATGACCGGCGATGAATTCACCGTTGAAGTCGATGAACAGCATGGCGGTATCGGGGTCGTAGAAAACGGCCAGGATCTGCGTACCCGGCGCGATCGTATTGACGAGTTCGAGTTCGGGCCCCGCGGCGAGCGCGCGCAACACCTGTTCGGCCTGCTCGACAAATCCGCGGCCGATGGCGACCTGCCGCGTCTCCGCTACCAGAACGGCATCTTCGATGTCGGCGAAATACAGCGTC
>CBDVDJ010000437.1:0-3470 GCA_965372695.1 uncultured bacterium | reverse complement strand
TGGAAAGGATTGATTCTATCGTGAAGAGATATCTCCTCATTCTGGTCACGATACTTCTGATGGCGTCGTGTTCCGGCGACACGACTTTGACGCCTCCGGAGCCCCTTGGGGACCCGGAGTGGCGAGAGCTGAATCGTATCCCGGTCACTGGCGACTTACGGGCCGTCTGGGGCAGCGGACCCAACGATATATTCGCGGCGGGATGGAACGACGCGGACGTCATCCACTTCAACGGCAGGGAGTGGTCGTTGCAGATGTCTTCGCAGTATTCCGGATTCCTCGACCTCTGGGGCAGCTCTTCTGCGGATGTTTACGCCGCCGGAACGATGATTGCCCGCTACGATGGCACGGAGTGGACGACGGTGTATTCGGCCCCGAACCTGAGGTTGAACGGTGTGTGGGGATCATCGGCGTCAGACGTATATTTTGCCGGCGCTCGCGGATTGCTTCTCCACTGGGACGGCGCCGCTTTCGAGCCGATCGACATGGGTACCATTTCCGACCTGCGGGACGTCTGGGGCAGCGGGCCGGATGATGTTTATGTGGTCGGTTACGACAGTCTCTATCACTACGACGGAACCTCCTGGGAAATTGATGCCGGTATCGATCCCGGCGACATGTGGCAGTACGATTTCATTGCCGGCGCGTCGGCGGACAATATCGTGCTCACCGGGCGCGCGACGGCGCGATTCGACGGGACGAGCTGGACCGTCGTGCCGGCGGAGCCACCGGTCAGGATGACGAGTATCTGGTGCGCGGGAACAAACGACTACTACGGTACCTCGCTGTCGTCCGTCTATCACTTCGACGGCGAAGCCTGGTCGGAACACTTCATCACGCCGCGCGACAAGGGCCCGCAGTACCTCAGCGGTGTATGGGTTGATCCGCGGGGGACCCTGTACTCGGTAGGTATGGGGGGAGCCGTCTGGAGGGAACGCGGCGGCGATGTGGAACTGCTCAACGGCACCACGTCCGAAATCATCGATATCTGGGCCGCTTCCGATGACAATGTATTCGCGGGGACGCGGGCGGGTGAGGTTTTGCGGTGGGACGGATACGCGTGGCGCGAAGAGGAGCGCTTCACCGACTCCGGGATTTACAGCCTCTGGGGGGTGAGCGAGGACCGTGTCTATGCCTGCACCACGCGGGGTGAGCTGTTCATGTACGACGGCGCCCGGTGGCGGGAAGTGGCGCTGCCCGAGCCGATCGGTCCGGTGGACGTGTGGGAGCTCCGTCTCGACGTGCTCGTCGTGGCCGGCCGATACGGAATCGCCAGACGCGACCGCGGCCGCTGGACGGTGACCCGAATGGATATCCCGGACGCGACCGTATGGGGCCGCGACGGCAAAGACATCTACGTCGCCGGCGGACAGGAGCTGCTCCACAGCGACGGCGACACCTGGACCGTCGTTCCACACGAGATGGAGTATATCTACGATCTCTTTGGTTTGCGCACCGGCGAGATCTACGCGACCACGGCAACGGGGCTCTACGTCAACCACGCGGGAGAGTGGCAACTGATCCCCGCTTCTCCCGGCTTTCCCCTGAACCGCGTGTGGGGAACGTCGCCCACCGACCTCTACTTTACCGACCACAACTGCAGAACGCGGATATACCGTAACGATGGCAAGGAATCGGAGGTCGTCTACCGGTCCGACCGGCACTGCCTGCGGGCTTTGTGGGGAACGTCTCCGGACAACGTTTACGCGGGCGGGCAACTCGGCGCTCTCGTCCAGTACTCGACGGACTGATCCGGCTTCGGCAAAAGACCGACCGATCCGAAAATTCTTGAGGAAATTTTCTCCCGAATGTGGTTTCCTTGCGGTATACGAACGCATCGTAATCAACGCATATCGGCGCGGGGGCCCGCGTCATCGTACATGCTGTAACATAAATAACTACAGGGAATTACATTCACCGGCCGAAATCCGCATGTGGAGGGCATCATGAGCGAGCAGATCTATCTGGACAACAGTGCGACCACGTACCCCAAACCCGACCATGTCTACGTGACCATGGACAAGTTCTACCGCAACCTCGGCGTGAATCCGGGGCGGTCGGGTACGGACAAGGCGGCGGAGGCGGAGAACCTGATCCTCAACACGCGCAAGCGCCTCAGCGCCTATTTCGGCGGCACCGATTTCAACCGTCTCGTTTTTGGTTACAACGCCACCGACCTGCTCAACCAGCTCATCAGCGGCATCGTCGTGCAGGGTGACCACGTTGTCACCACGTGCGTCGAACACAACTCGGTGCTGCGCCCGCTCTACGTCAAGGAAATGGCGAAAGAAATCACCGTGACCCGTGTCGGTTTCGACGACAGGGGTTACGTCAGCCCCGGCGACATCAAGGCCGCGATCAAGGAGAACACCGCGCTGGTAATCGTCAACCACGGTTCCAACGTGATCGGCACCGTACAGCCGGTGGCCGAGATGGGAAAGATCTGCAAAGAAGCAGGTGTGACGTTCGCGATCGACGCGTCGCAGACCTCCGGCGTCCTGCCCATGGACATGAAGGCGATGAACGTCGACGCGGTCGTGTTCACGGGGCACAAGTCGCTCATGGGACCGACGGGTATCGGCGGGATGTGCGTGTCGGAAGGCCTCGAGATCCGCTCGACGCGTGTCGGCGGAACCGGCGTCAAGTCGGCGGTGCGCACCCACCTCGAAGAGTACCCGTTCCGGCTCGAAGCGGGCACGCTCAACGTCGTCGGCGTCGCGGGCCTCCACGCGGGGATGGACTTCATCGACGAGAACGGTCTCGACAAGCTGTACAACCATGAGATGGACCTCTACGACCAGTTCTGCCGCGGCCTCGCCGAGATCAAACAGGTCACGACCTACTGCGCCGGCTGGCGCGAAAACCACCTGCCCATCGTATCGCTCAACGTGGAAAATTTTCCCGCCGGCGACGTCGGAACCCTCCTCGACGTCGAGCACGGTATCGCTACGCGCACCGGCCTCCAGTGTGCACCCCTCGTCCACGAGGGCATCGGGACCACGGAGATGAAGGGCACCGTCCGCTTTTCGATCGGTCCGTTCAACACCTCCGAGCACATCGAAAAATCCCTCTACGCCCTCGACGACATCGCGAAGATGCGCGCGTAGAGCGCGTAGCACTCCGGTATTCGAAAACAACACGGAAAGCGCCCGGCCCCCGGAAGACTCAGTCTCCCGGGGGCCTTGTGGCGCCTGATACCCCGGGGGGGACGTGCGCCTTGCGCTCCGGTCCCGGGGGGGCTACACTGTGGGTTCGCCGCCCCGAATTTGTTCCGCCGACATTATGAAAAAATCGTATTACCAGAGCCTGGCGTTCCGTGTGACCTTCTGGGTCTCCCTCACCGTTGTCGTGATCGTGACGTTTCATATCTATCTGATGCGTCCGGAACAGCGGTTTTTCGAGCAGAAGATGCTCGAGTCCGACAGGATGAGCCGCATCATCGAGACTCACCTGCTGGCCGAGATGATGGC
>CBDVDJ010000436.1:0-3477 GCA_965372695.1 uncultured bacterium | reverse complement strand
AGGAGCCGCCGACGTTGACCATGGCGTAGAAGATCCCGAATCCGATCGTCTTGTTGCTCTTGTCGGTGACGGCCCGCACGGTGCCCGCGATGAGGGGCTTGAAGATACCGGCGGCCAGCCCGATGGAGAGCATGGTGAGCGCGATGCCGGAAAAGGACTTGGTCAGGATCAGGAGGAGGATCGACGGGATATACGCCAGGTACGAGATGATCAGCACCTTCTTGAAGCCGAAGCGATCCGCGAAGGTGCCCGAGATTACCGGGACCGTATATGAGAGCAGAAGAAAGATGCTCTGCACGATTCCGAGGTCGCCGCGGGAATACCCGAGCGACTCCATGTAGATCCCGAAGCCGAAATAAATGCCGTAGTACGCGAATCGCTCGAGTACCTCGATGCCGTTTGCGACCCAGAATACCTGCGGAAAGGGAGTCCGGTCTTTCATGTGCTCCTCCCAATGTAAGTGAATGGGCGTCCGATAGATGGGCGGGAGTATAGCACGCACGGGTGGAGGCCGTCTTGCCGAAATCCACACTCCCCGGGGGGGGGCAGCAAGAAGCCCCCGCCGGGCGCGCGTCCGACGAGGGCTCCTGAGCATCAGCCGGGGACGGCTGAACTATTCGGGACGGATAGCGTCACCGCAATCCTTCGCCCAGCGGCCCCTGAAGAAGCCGCCCGGGTGGTCGTCGGTGTCGCGCGTGTTCCATACGCCCTTGACGTGTCCGCCGGTGCGAAGGCCGCGGGTCAGCCATATGCCGCGGTACCATCCGCCGGATTCGGCGTCGGAGCCGCCGTAGTAGCCGACGAGGAGGCCCTGGAACTCGCCGTTGTGCCGGATCCACTTGCCGAAGAACACATTTTCGCCTTCGGCCGTCGGTCCGTAGATGCCCCGGAGGTAGCCTTCGTGCATGCCGTTATGGGTGATCCACTTGCCGCGGAAGATGCCGCCGGGTCGATGGTCGACCGGCCTCCACTGGCCGGACATGAAGCCCTGCGGGCAGCCCTGCGGCTCGATACTGAACGTGTTGAACGCGACGGCGTTGCCCGCTTCGTCGACTTTGACGACGCGGTGGAGGTCCCTGAGGTTCTCTTCGTAGATCGTCACCTGGAGCGGCCCCGTGTCAAACGTGATCGAAAGCCGCGTGTCTTCACCGGCGATATCGACGGCGGTGGAGTCGTTGGGGACCGTGTCGCGCGGGACGATCTTGTGGAGCGCGACGAGGATGCCGTCGAAGTGGGGCTTTGTGTGTGATACCCACTCGAGCAGGTCGCGGGACGTGCGCGGGAGGATTTCATCTTTCGGGTCGAACGCGATCGTGCGCTTGAGACATATGGCGCCGTTGTCCGCCGAGAGCGAACCGGTCCAGTCGGTCGCAAACGTGATCGACGTGTCCGCCTCGAGGTTGCCCCACGTGATCATGAGGTACGTTACCGGCCGGCGGCGCTCACGCGCACGCACGACCTCGGGGTCGTTCTCCATCGGGTCGGTGTAGCCCGCGTCGAGTTCGGGGCCGAACAACTCGGTCATGTTCGCGTCGCCGAACGCCGGGTCTTCGTCGCCAAAGTTCAGACCGCCGAACGGGTCGTCGAGGTCGACGACCTGCTCGCGCGTGAGGAGGTCTTCGTCGACGGCGGGTTCTTCGGTAGAAGAGCACCCGCCGATCATCCAGAACGCCACCAGCGCGATCGCCGTGAGGGTGTAGAGTGTCGTGCGTTTCATTGCCGCTCCTTTCGGGCCGGGGCGCCGGCCCGCTTGCTTGAATTACCCTTGCCTGGTTACTGCCCGTAATTGAAAGCTCGATTCAGAGTCCCGGGTGGGCCGGCCCGGGTGGGGTTCGCTGTGTCGTCCGGGGCCGGCCCATGGGAATGGAACAGCAATCGGGGTGCCGATCAACGACATTGCAAAAAGCAATTAGATAAGCTATTGTTTTCTAATATGTTGTAGGACGTCGTCCCCGGCACGACCGCGCCGGGCCTCCCGTGAAAGTGTCCCTCACGGGACAACTGGACGTCCGTGTGTGTCCACACAGGGACACGTCGCCCTTCCCCTGGCGTATCGTCCGGCGGAGTCGAGATGCGAGATAATCCCACGGCCTTGACTCAGTCCGGTCTGGACCGGGCGGCGGCGCTGACCGTGCTGGCGTTCGCCGTCGCGCTGTCGTTGTTCGCCATCCGGAACAACGACATCTGGTGGCTGCTCGCCACGGCCCGCCGCATCTTCGAAACAAAATCGTTTATTACCGAGGACCCGTTTACGTTCACCGCCGGTGGCAGCGCGTGGGCGCCGCAATCGTGGCTGTCGGCGCTCGTGTTTTACGTCGTTCACGGCGCGGCGTCGGCCTGGGGGTTGATCGCGCTCCGCGCCATCCTGGTGGCGGCGACGGTCGGCGTCACCCTGCGCACGCTCTCCCGCACCGGCATATCGTGGGCTCTCGCCGCTCCCGTGGTCGTCGTCGCCCTGCTCAACTCGCACACACGCTTTCTGGTACGCGCCCACCTCTTCGAGTATCTCTTCGTGGCACTGCTCGTGTGGTTTCTGCTGACGGCGCGCGAACGGCGGGGAATGTCTTTTTTTATTCTGCCGGTCGCGATGCAACTGTTGTGGGTCAATATGCACCCGAGTTTCATCCTCGGGCCCGTGCTGGCGGCGATATTTTTCGCCGGCGAGTGGGCTGCGGGAAGAATGAAAGGGAACCTGGTCCGTCCGTGGAGCAGGACGGGATACGACTGGCGGCGGGTGGGGATCCTGCTCTTTTTGATGACGGCCGCGTGCCTGGTCAACCCGGATCCGGCGTTACTTCTGACTCAGCCCTTCGGCGGCGAGCAGCGCGAACTCCTGTCGCGATTCACCCTGGAGTGGCGATCGCCCTTCGATCCAGCCCTGGCGCGCGGGGCGTTTCATCCTTACTACGAAATACTTCTGGGGATCTCGGCGCTCTCTATCCTGGTGTCGCTCAAGCGGTTGCAGCTCGCGCCGGCGCTGCTCATTGTGGCCACCGCCATCCTGTCGTTCCAGGCGCACCGGTTCCGGGTCGAGTTCGCCATTGTGTCGGTGCCAATGGCGTTGATCCTGTTGCGGGCTTCTCCCGTGACCGCGTCGATTCGCCGTTGGCTCGAAAAGGCCGGTCTCGTCCGATACGCGGGAATTGCCGGCGCGGCCGCTGCCGCCGCGCTGATCGCGGCCGCCGGCGGGCGGATTTCGATCGGCGAAGCTGTAATGGACCGTTATCCGGCGCAGGCATTCGATTTTGTTTCGACCGAGGGTATCGCTCATCGGCCGTTCAACACGATCGGCCACGGGTCTTACCTCTTGTGGCACCTCTACGGTGAAAGAAAAAGTTTCATCGACGGGCGCAACTTCAGCCCGGTGGTGTACCGCGATTTTCTTTCCTGCCAGACCACCGACGCGGCCCGCCGCGGCGTGGCGGCGAAGTACGACGTCGATGCGTTCATACTGCCGCCGATCGAACGGTCGGACGC
>CBDVDJ010000435.1:0-3494 GCA_965372695.1 uncultured bacterium | reverse complement strand
GAAAGCCAAGCGCAAGACCAAGGCCAAACGTAAGACCAAGGCCAAACGCAAGACCAAGGCCAAACGCAAGACCAAGGCCAAACGCAAGACCAAGGCCAAGCGTAAGACCAAGGCCAAACGTAAGACCAAGGCCAAACGCAAGACCAAGGCCAAACGTAAGACCAAGGCCAAACGCAAGGTGAAAGCCAAGCGTAAGACCAAAGCCAAGGCCAAACGGAAAACCAAAGCAAAAGCCAAGCGTAAGACCAAAGCGAAAAAGAAATAAGCTTTGAGATAACGCGCTGGCCTGGCCAGGCTTGCGGTTTCACACTGCGCGAGGGAGAGGACATTAGTCCTCTCCCTCGTTTTTTGTGGTACGAAGCGGCATAACCTGTTAATAATTATCGGGATTACGACCACGTTCCGCCGCTCTCCCTCGCTGGATTTATGATAGCGCGGGACGCTCCGCAGCCCCTCGCTGGATTTATGATAGCGCGGGACGCTCCGCAGCCCCGCGCCGGTCGGGGGCATTCAGAAAGGGCCCGCCATGCATTTCCAACCAACCGTCATGTGCATGACAAAAGGGGTAGGGAGGCACAGGGAGCAACTGGCCAGCTTCGAGCTGGCGCTCCGTGACGCCGGAATCGAGGCCTTCAATCTCGTCACGGTATCGAGTATTTTTCCGCCCCGATGCCGGATGGTTTCCACAGGGCGGGGGCTCGCCATGCTCTCACCCGGGGAGATCGTGTACTGCGTGATGAGCAAGGCCGTCACCAACGAAGCGCACCGCCTCGCCGGGGCCTCGATCGGCGTGGCGATTCCGGCCAACCGCGACCGCTACGGATACCTCTCGGAACACCACTGCTTCGGCTGGAACGAGAGGAAAGCGGGGGACTACGCCGAGGACCTGGCCGCCCAGATGCTGGGTTCAATCCTGGGACTGGATATCGACCTCGACAAGGCCTGGGACGAGCGCAAGGAACAGTGGAAGATCGCCGGTCATATCGTCCGGACGACGAACGTGACGCAGACGGCCATGGGCAAGGACGGGATGTGGACCACCGTTGTGGCCGCGGCCGTGTTCTGCGGATAGGGAGGGGATCCTGGTGAACGGCAAAGCCCGGGGATTCCTCGAAGACAAATTCGAACCCGGTCTGCCCGGGCAGGATGACCCCTCGTTTTTTCTCGGACTGATCCCTTACGAGGAGACCACCACCTGGAAGAAGGGGACGGCGGGGGCGCCGGAAGCGATCATCGACGCGTCCGGACATATCGAGCTGTGGGACGAGACCTTCAACATTGACGCTTCCCTCCACGGAATCAAAACACTTCGCCCGGATATTACCGACCTCTCGTCCATTACCCGTTTTGCGCGAGATCTGAGGGGCGCCCATTCCGGCCGGCTGCTGGGGTTTCTCGGCGGTGAGCACTCCGTGACGCCGGCGCTCATCGAAGGGTGCTGCAGCGGTGATTTCGGGGTCGTGTGGATCGACGCCCACGCCGACCTGCGCGCGTCATATATGGGGAGCCCGGTCAACCACGCGTGCGCCGGCTACAACACGGTTGCGATGGCGCCCATTGTGCAGATCGGTGTGCGGACGCTGGCGGAGGAGGAGGCCCGTTTTCTCGCCGAATCGGACCGTGTGCGCTGCTTTCAGCGGTGGTCGGAGGAGGCCCGCAGCGCGATCCAGGACCTGCCCGAGGACATATACCTCTCCATTGACGCCGACGGCTTCGCACCCGAGGTCGTGCGCGCCGTCGGGACGCCCGAGCCCGGCGGGTTGTACTGGGACGACGTGATGGATATCGTCGGGACCGTATTCCGGAACAAGAGGGTGACGGCGTTCGACGTGGTGGAGCTCTGTCCGAACGAATATGATATCGCCTCGACGTTCATTATCGCCAAGCTCGTTTACAAGATCATATCGCACCACGCATTTTTTCAGTTGAGGAGTGACCATGCCGAGTAGAGATGAGCATATGCACCACCCCACCGAACCGATCGAGATCGAGGCGGGCATGACCACCGACGATCTGCTGCGCCGGATGGAGCGGATATCCTTCCAGGGCCGGCAGCTGGCGAGCGCGGCGAGGGTGTGGGAGACGGCGCTGCAGTCCGGCGGATTCGTCATGATGGGCCTGGCGGGAGCGATGACCGCGGCGGGAATGCGCACCCTCGTTGCGACGCTCATTGAATCAGGCTACATCGACTGCCTGGTGGCGACGGGGGCCAACTTGTTCCACGACATCTACGAGAGCTTCGGTCACCATCACTTCCTGGGGTCGCCCGAGGCCGACGACGAGGAGTTGCTCGAACAGAATCTCGACCGCATCTACGACACCTACGCGGACGAGCGCGAATTCGAAAAACTCGACGAGTGGATCGGGGAGTGGGCGACGAGTGCCCTCGAGGACCGGCCCTACACGACGCGAGAGTTCATATACGAACTCGGGCTCGAAGTCGACCGCCTCACCGGCGGTAAAACGCCCGGGATCGTGACGACGGCGGCACGGCTCAATTTCCCGATTTATTGTCCGGCGATCGGCGATTCGTCAATCGGTCTCGGTCTGGCCACGCAGAAGAAGAACTTCGTTTTCGACATCATCAACGATGTCCGGGAGACGGGCGAGATGGTCGTCGGCCGCGACACCCTCGTGCTCTATTGCGGCGGCGGGACGCCCAAAAATTTCATCCAGCAGACCGAGGTGACGGTCAAGCTGATCAAACGGGAAACTTCCGGGCACAAGTGGGCTATCCAGTTCATCACCGACTCGCCGCAGTGGGGAGGGCTGAGCGGGTGCACGTTTTCGGAAGCGGTGAGCTGGGGGAAGATCGATCCCGCCGGGGAGCAGGTGACCGTTCACTGCGACACCACCATCGCCCTTCCCGTCGTGGCGTCGGCCGTCATGACGAGGGTGGGAGACCGCCGCCGTAAGTGATGCGACAGGAACGAGACAGGCTCAGCGGTTGCGCACGATGAAGTAGATTCCCAGCGCGATCACCAGGATCGGGAATATCCACTGCTGGAAAAAACCGGCGATGTAGAGCAGCCAGACGATTCCGCCCCCGATCAGCACGATTCCTGACTTGGGCGATCCCTTCATCCCCCTGAATCCTCCGCCTCCGCCTTCGCTTTCGGCGCTGTCGGCCTTCAGGTTTTCCCTGCCCTTGTCGAACGCCTCTTCCACGCGCTTGACACCTTCGCCGACCGCGGCGGAAATCTTGTTTGCATACTCGTCGAGTTTTCCCTCGAATTCCTTCTGTTCCATAAAGCTCCTTTCCTGAGCCTCGACTATACAGTACCGGGCCACCTGTGTCGTCAAACTTCGGGGGGCGACACGACTGGCCGTCGTGGGTGGCGCCAGTCGCTTCGCAGCCCCGCGCCGGTCGTATGGTAGCGCGGGACGCTTCGCAGCCCCGCACGGGTCATATAGTAGTGCGGGACGCTACGCAGCCCCGCGCGGGTCATATAGTAGTGCGGGACGCTACGCAGCCCCGCGCCGGTCGTATGGTA
>CBDVDJ010000434.1:0-3502 GCA_965372695.1 uncultured bacterium | reverse complement strand
GGGCTGTGGATGCCGGAAGACAAGGTCGTCCGCAAGGTTTTCGTCAATTCTACCGACTTTCACGTCGGCCCGGTTCACGTCGATCTCGTGGTCTTCAGTTTTACGCTTGGTTTTTCGTTACGAGTCAATCTGATGAGCGCTATCGGCGTTTTCGTCATGTCGCTGCTGTTGAAGTGGTACTGGTAACCGTCAGGAGTCAACAATCATGCTTCCATTCGCTCTGATCGGACCGCTGGGTTGGTCGGAACTGCTCATCATCCTTTTTATCGTTCTGATCATATTCGGTCCGCGCAAACTACCCGAAGTCGCCGAGGCGATGGGAAAATCCATTCAGAAGTTCAAAAAGGCGTCGAAGGACGCGCGCGAGGAGATCGAAACCGGACTGGATGGCGAATCCAACGATACCAAGAAAGAATAACCCCCCTCCGGGAGCCACCGGCGACCGGAAGGGGGGTGTTCGTACCCGCGCCCGGCCCCGCAGGGGGCGGCGCAGTGCGATCATGGAGTCCCGCCCGTTTCAGACTCCCTCGCGATTATCCACGATATCGGCTTTGTCTCTCAGTGTCTCGTACCAGTATGCTACATACGCCCGCACTTTTTCCTGGTGCAGGCGCTCCGATATAGCCGGGGCGCTGTTGATGAACTCTTCCTCGTCGAAAGGTGAGCGGTTCGTGACCTGGAACACGACCCAGGCGCCGGCGCTTTCGACCGGCGGGCACAGGGCGTCGTCGTTCAGGTGGAGCGCGGCGTAGGCAAACGGGCTCTGCGCCGGCATTTCGTCCACCAGATCGATGAAGCGGAACGGCTCCGGCCGGCGGACTTCGTAACCGTAGTCGTCTGCCGCCTCCTGAAAGGTCGCCGGTGTCGTCATCAGTTTGCGATGAAACCCATCCGCCTTGTGGAGAGCCATGCTTTTCTGCCGTTCGTGCTTGAGCCGTTCCTCGATGATCGAACGGACCTCGTCGAGAGGCTGAACCGACTCCGGCAGCCTTTCCGCCACCCTGACGATGTAATAGTTATCCTCGTCACTGATGATGTTACTCGTCGCGTCTTTGTCGTTGTTGAACGCGAACCGGTTGACGGATGGCACGAAACCGAGTCCCGCGATCGGAAAATTACGCTGGAACGGCGGGGTCGTTTCCACTGTGAGGCCATTTTTCTCGGCCGCCGTCGCCAGGCCCTTATCCGCCGCGATGTCGTAGACATCGCGCGCGAGGGCGATCAGCGAATCAATCGTCTCGCGGCCCGCCGACAGTTCGAGGAACAGTTCCTGGATGTTGAAGCGGGGCTCTCCGTCTTCCTCCGTTGTCTCCAGAAGCTTGACGAGATAAATGCCGTCATCGGTCTGGATGGGCTGCGAAACCTGGCCCGGATTCATGATCGCGACCTGGGTCATCACGCGGGAATCGCGCTGGGCCACGGTGATGAAGCCCGTCTCGCCGCCCACACTCGACGTGGCTGCCTGTGAGTAGGTGCGGGCCATTTCGGCGAAGTCCTCGCCGGCCGCGATCTGGTCGTTCAGCGTATTGATCGTGTACATGAGTCCGTCGAGGTCGTAATCCGTCGGCTCGATCGGAATCCTGACGTAATCGATGACGGCTCGCTCGCTCCGGAGGAAGTCCCCGGAGTTTTCGTCGTAGTGCGCCTGCACGTTCTCATCGCTGGGCGCGAAGCCGGAAATGTCTTCCGCCGAGATGGTGAACGACACGTATTCGGCGGCGATCCTCGTGTTTTCCTCTTCGTAAATCGCTCGAACCTCGTCCGGGCTCACGTGGACCTGTGACGTGAGATAGTAATTCAATTTGATCATCGGGATCCTCTGTCGCGCGAGAGCCTCGACGGCCGTCCAGTCCGCTTCCGGATTGTTGAGCGCCGCCTGGTAGGCGGCAAAGTCGAAGTTGCCGTTGTCGTCGACAAAGTACTGCTGGATCTCCAGCGGGGGCGAAGTTCTGAGGAACGACTCGACTTCGCTGTCCGTAACGCTGATCCCCAGACGCCGGATTTCCTGCTCGGTCAGCACGCTGCTGACCAGGTTTTCCCATGCCTGTTCGTGCACCAACTCCTGCTGCGCGTAGCTCAACTGGCCGCTCGGCGACGCCGCCCTCATTTGCGAGGCCAGTTGCTCATAGACCATCTGGTACTGATTGCGCATGACGGGGGTGCCGTTGATCTCACCGAGGGTGTTGTACTGGCGGGCGGTCTGGCCGCCGGGGCCGTTGAGGTCGAGTCCCCAGACGGCGAAAATGGTCACCACGAACGCGATCACGACGATCCAGAGGATCACCTTCGTGTTCTCTCGCATTTGCTTCATCATATGGCATCGAACTCCCTGAATTGCTTCCAGAAATATGATTACGACGCGACATCGGGCCCGGGGTTGCCGGACCACGGCGGGCGCGTGAGCGCAAAGCTATACAAACGAGTAAATTATCATATCCAGGGCGCCGTGGCAACAAGAACGATTGCCGCCGGACGGGGAGTTCGTTGACAGCGGTTGAAAACCGGTGATAGGGTGGCACCGGCGGCGCCGTGCGGCGTCTGCCAGCCCCCGGGACCGACCCGATGAATCTAAAAAAAATAAACAATATGCTCCGCGCCGTGGCGGTCGTGCTGGCCGTCGGCGCAGCCGGCCCTGCCGCCGCCTCCGAAGCCCCCGAGGCCGCCGAGGCCCAGGACTTGACGGGGCCGGCGTGGCCGCTGGAAGGAACGCCCGCGGTATCCTCTAATTTCTGCGAGTATCGTGAGGGGCACTTCCATGCGGGCCTCGATATCCGGACATTCGGCGTCGAGGGTATCCCGTGCATCGCCGCGGCCGATGGTCACGTTTCGCGTCTGCGCGCCTCGCCCCAGGGTTATGGCCGGGCCCTGTATCTTCGGCTGGAGACCGGGGAAACGCTGGTCTACGCCCACCTGGCCGAGTTCCAGCCGGCCCTCGAGGACGCTCTTTACGACGAGCAGGTGCGCGCGGGGAGATACTCGGTTGATGTGCGTTTTTCCGGCAGCCGGTTTCCGGTCCGGCGCGGCGACGTGATCGCCTGGTCCGGACGCACCGGAGGTACGGCGCCGCACCTCCATTTCGAGGTTCGCGATGCCGGCGGGAACCCGGTCAACCCGTCCGCGCGCGGGTTCGGACTCGAAGACAGGCTGGCGCCGGTTTTCGAGCGCATCCAGTTCGTCCCGCTCGGGCCTGCCGCCAGGATCCAGGGCCACTGCTGGCCGGTCGAGTTCCGCGCTGAGCGGTTGGGTGAGGGGCGTTTTGTTCTGGCCGACACGTTATCGATCTCGGGAGATGTCGGGGTTGCCGCCGAAGTGTTCGACCGGCTCAACTCGCGGTCCGGCCGTCTGGCGCCTTACGCGGTAACCATCGAGATCGACGGCGATACCATTGCCGATATCCGGTTGTCTCGGTTCAGCTTTGCCCACACCGACGAAGTCGATTTCCTCTATGACATCGCGCGCGTTCGCCGCGAGAAGACGTATTTTGTCCAGCTGTTCGGGAGCG
>CBDVDJ010000433.1:0-3509 GCA_965372695.1 uncultured bacterium | reverse complement strand
GGGAAGCTCTCGGACAACCTTCTCGTTTGACAGACATACATCCGCCGGGTATCTTTGAACAGAGTCCCGCCTCTGCAATCTCCGTCTCCGCGTGGCCCCCGGAAAGGAGCCTGCGCATGAAACGCTCGATGACAACCGTCATCACGGCCGTAATGGTTGCCGCTATCCTGCCGCTCGCAACATTCTGCAGCGATGAAGATTCTCCGACGAAGCCGCCGGGAAACGGCACAGACCCGACTCGATCGTGGGTCATGCAGACCGGCCTGCCCAGCGTTTATGACCTCTACGGTGTTTACGCGACACCGACGCTTACCGTCGCCGTGGGCGCCGGCGGCGTCATCCTCCGTTACAACGGTGAGCGCTGGGTGCGGCACATCGTGAAACCAGACCACGACCTGTACGACATCCAGGGCAACCTGTCCGGCGACATCTGGATCGTCGGCGACGGCGGTACCGCTCTCCGCTACCGGCACGACACGCAGTGGTGGGTCGACGAGAGTATGACGAACGACGAAAGTCTGCGGGGCGTATGGCCGGTCGCCCCGGACGCCGTCTTTGTCGCCGCACTCGACGGCCGCGTCTACAAGTTCGACGGGTCGGACTGGACGGCGATCTCACCGGGACCCGCCGGATTCCACGACATATTCGCCATGTATTCGTCGAGCTGTCTCGCTGTCGGCGAAGACAACTCAATATATGACTGGGACGGCACCTCGTGGGGCGTCTCGCGCGACATGAATGAACCCGACGTTACGCTGCGCTGCGTGTGGGGTACAGACTACGGGAACGCGTACGTCGTAGGCGACAACGGCTATTGGGCGAAGTATATCGTCGGGCGACTGGAACGCATTGATACACAAACGGCCGACACGCTCTACTCGGTCACCGGCACGGGGCGGAGCGACCCGACAGCGGTCGGAACCAACGGGACGATTCTCAGTTACGGTACCAGCGGTCTCCGCGTTCAGGACAGCGGCACCGGCCACGACTTATACGCCGTTTCCGCCTGGCTCGATGCGGTAGACGCCGAGCATCGCGTCGCCGTCGGCGACAACGTGATTCTCTCGAGCTCGAGCGACTGGCGGCATATAACCCGCGGGACGATGCACCCGTTCAACGACGTGTGGGGGCGCGCGGCCGACGACGTCTACGTCGCCGGCATGGAGGGAACAGTGCTGCACTTCGACGGCGCCGGCTGGGAAATCGTCACCACGGGTGTGATGCCGCACCTGTGGCGGATCTGGGGAGACGCATCGAGCGTATCGGTGGCCGACCAGCAGGGGCAGGTGCACAGGTACGACGGCGCGGACTGGCGGCGGATCGGCGGATTCGACCGACCGGACGTCTCCGCGCCGATCGACGTCTGCCAGATACCCGGTGGACACCTGGTCGCCGTGACAAACGGACACGCGCTGGTCATGGCCGGCGATCAGTGGGCCCGCCTCGGACCCATTCCGGTTCCCAACACGTACTTCGAAGCCATCTGGGGCAGCTCGAACAGCGTCGTCATCGCCGTCGCCCGGCGCGGCGGCATCTACCGCTGGGACGGAACCGACTGGTCGCTCATGACGAGCCAGACGCTCGAGAATCTCGTTTCGGTGTGGGGCAGCAACCGCTACCAGGTATTTGCCGCCGGAGACAACGGCACGCTGCTCACCTGGGACGGAATCGGATCGACCTGGTCGAAGCTCAACACCCGCGTCATCCACGACCTCCGCCGCGTGTGGGGCACGTCGGGCACGAACGTTTTCGCCGTCGGCAATGTCGGCACTGTATTGAAGTTCAATGGCTTTGGTTTCGAGACGATGTCCATCGAGACGGTAGAACCGCTGTTCGGCGTATGGCAGGACGACGCGGGAACGGTTACCACCGTCGGCGGCAACGACATCATGGACGGTTTGATCTTCCGCTACCAGACCGGCGACTGATTCAATCGTCGCCCGTCCGTTTTCCGCGTCCCCGTCCCCTGTGGATCACATCGCCCCCGAAGCGGTCCTGCAGCTCGTCGATCACGTGGTCGACTTTCAGGTTCTTCGCGTGGTCGTCGTCGGTGAACAGGTCTCCCGCCTCGTCTTCGGGGTGGATGAAGTTCGACACCCCCACACCGAGCAACCGCAAAGGCCGTCCCCGCCGCCCGAGCCGTTTTTCCAGGAGGTCGCGCACCGCGTCGCGGATGACCAGCGTCTGTTCGGTCGCTTCGGCGAGGGTCACCGACCGTGTCGGCGTGGTGAAGTCCGGGTAACGCGCCTTGATCTGTACCGTCTGCGCGAGGAGCCCGCTCTTGCGGAGCCGTCTGGCCACCATTTCGCTCAACACGTCTGCGATCTCGCGCAGTTCACCGGCGTCGCCGATATCCTCGGCAAACGTCCGTTCGTTGCTGATCGACCGGGCCTCCCACTCGGCGACGACGGGACGGTCGTCGAGCCCCAGCGCGAGGTTCTTGAGGCGAAGCGCCAGCACGCCGATCCGTGCTTCCAGTTCCTCGATCGGCGTGGCCGTGATATCCCGGATCGTTTGAATCCCTTTTCGGGCGAGGAGCTTCTGTGTCTGCTTCCCCACCCCCCACAGCCGGCGCACCGGCAGGTCGGCGAGGAGTTCTTCGACGTTCTCGCGCGTGACCACCACGAAGCCGTCGGGCTTGTCGAGATCGCTGGCGAGTTTGGCGAGGTATTTGTTGGGCGCCACCCCGACCGACGCGACCAGTCCCACCTCATCGCGGATCCGGCGCTTGATCCCGCGGCCGATTTCGACGGCGCTCCCGAACAGCCGGCGGCTGCCGGTCACGTCGAGAAACGCCTCGTCGAGGGAGATGGGTTCGACCAGCGGTGTGTAGTCGCGAAATATCGCCTTGATCTGGTGTGACACCTCTACGTAACGCGACATTCGCGGCCGGACGAACACGCCGTCGGGGCAGAGTTTTGTCGCACGCCAGGCGCTCATCGCGCTGTGGACTCCGAATTTTCGCGCTTCGTAAGAGGCCGCCGATACCACACCGCGCCCCTCGGGGGTTCCGCCCACAATGACCGGCCGTCCCGCGAGGGCGGGGTTGTCCATGACCTCGACCGAAGCGTAAAACGCGTCCATGTCGACGTGGATAATAGAGCGGTCGTCCTGTTGCCGTCGTGCACCTGACATCGTCCGCCTATTCTAGCGCCACAGCGCGCTGCCGTCAAATTCGCGCGGCGCTCCAGGGTTCGACACGCGCGCCGATTGGAGGTATACTCGCCGCCATTATGAACGACCTCCCCGACAATCGCATGGACGGAAAACGGGTCCTCGTCACGGGCGCCAACTCCGGTATCGGGCGCGCCACCGCGCTCGGCCTCGCCCGCCTCGGCGCAACCGTCGTGATGCTATGCCGCAGCGCCCGCCGCGGCGAGAAAGCGCTGAAGTTCGTGCGACGCAAGTCTGGAAACGAAGACGTCCACCTGCTCCTCGCCGATCTGTCCAGCCGCCAGGACATCTTCGACGCGGCCGCCGAGTTCGAATCGCGGTTCGGTGGGCTCGAC
>CBDVDJ010000432.1:0-3524 GCA_965372695.1 uncultured bacterium | reverse complement strand
ACGGCCATATCAAAGGTTGCCGGAACCGCTGAATTTGGTTATACTTAATAAAGCGATGCGCGCATATACCCCTTGCCGCACGGACCTCCAAGGAGGGATGACTCATGAAACGGTGTTTGATCGCCGCCCTTGTCGCCCTTTCAGCACTCGCAACGATCAGCTCCAACGCCGTATCCCGGGATAATTCAATCAGTTACAGCGACGGAGGGGTCTCACTCGCGATGACCCACCCGCCCGGTACGGTGTTTAATCCAGGCGACGAGATCGGATTCCGCCTCGAATCGGAATCTGACGCGTATGTCATTGTCTTCAATATAGATACAGAAGGATACGTCAACCTTCTCTATCCCGCCCGGGGCGAACGCCCCGTCCACATCCGCGCGGGCGGAGTCTACATGATCCCGGACGACAACAGCGAGGTGCTGCTCGTCGAAGGCCGTACGGGGGTGGAATTCCTCTTCGCGCTGGTAGTCCCCGACCGCGACGACATCGACCGCCGGGAGCTGGACTTCCTGGGCAAGGCCAACGACCTGCCCCCGGAGGAACGCTACCGGATCGACGGCGATCCGTTCATCGCCGCCAATATCATCGCCGGCGAGCTGGTTCGGGGTATCTCCCGCCGCGAGGGCATCTACCTCGATTACAACTACTTCTACATCAACGAGCGCGTCGCCTATCCGTGCTATCTCTGCGGTGAGTGCGACGGGGCGATCCAGAACGGCTGCGACGGATACATTATCACGTCCAACTTCGACGAGAAGAGACCGCTGCAGTACCCGCTGAGCCGTGGCTACGAGATGATCGAACCCGCCGCAACGCCGATGCTCGAAGACGGCACCGGGATGGCCGACGCAGGTGACTCCCGGACCTTCGGCCAGTACGAGAGCGACGACGGCACGGTCAACATCAACTTCTACCCGTACAACAGCGAAGTGTACTACGAGACGCGCCAGACGATGACCGGTGGCACCGACATCAACGTCTACATGTACGACGACCCGTACTTCGACCCGTGGTACTACGGCTGGTATTACTATCCCACAGTGGCGACAGGGGGCTGGTGGGGCCCGCCGTCGTTCTGGTGGGGTATAAACTGGGGATGGTGGGGAGGCTACTACGGTTCGGCGTGGTACTGGCCGCGCTGTTACACCGTATGGGACAACTACGCCTGCAACTACGGGTACTACGACGGCGGTATGCGGTACACACCGGAACGCTACAAGGACAAGTACACGGGCGGTGACTTCGACGGGCGTCGCTCACCGTACAAGGAGAAGTATAATACTTCGGGCGCTTACCAGACGGCCATGTCGCAGGCGGGCAAGCGTGACAGCCGGATGAAGCTGGCGTCGGGCAGCGTGGCAAGCACCACCGGGCGCTCGACGAAGTACCGCAGCAAGTCGACCGCCTCGCGCACCAACACGATCGTCCGGGGAACACGGGCAATCGGCAACACGACGCGGGTGCGCACCTACGGCGACAAGTCCGCGTCGCGGGCCAAACAGTCGTACGTCCAGAAAACCCGCACGTCCTACACTCCACGGACGCGAACGGCGTACGGTGTATCATCACCGACGGCCAAAACGCGGACCACCGGCACGTCGCTCAAGCCTCGCAACCAGTCGGGCACGAGGTCGAACAAGGCCTATCGAAGCGGCAAGTCCGCCCCGCGGACCCGCAGCTCGAACCCGGCCTACAAGCGTGGAAGCACGCCGACGTCGCGCACGTCGGGCAAGAAGAGCTACACCCGGGGATCCAGCACAAATCGCAGGACAAAAAGCGTGGCCCCGAAACGCACTTCGAGCAGCCGCTCCGGCAAGACCGGGTACAAACCCGCCACACGTACCAACCGGTCGTCGGGCAGCAAGTCGCGTCCGGCCGTGAAGTCGGGCCGATCGAGCTCGCGTTCCCCGGCGAGGAGTTCCGGGGGAACGAAGAGATCTTCCGGCACGCGATCCAGGTCCGGCGGCAAGGCCCGGCGCTGATAGAGAGTTTTATCCAATGAACGGGCAGTCCGTCCTGCCCCCTGCGCGCAAAAGAGGCCTCCGCAAAAGCGGAGGCCTCTTTGTCATGCAAAACGGTCGAGGGTGTCGCCTGCCCCCCCTTCGGGGGCGCCGTCACATACCTGCGATTAAATCTCGGTGTAGTAAGTCACGTCGAGGTACTTGGAGCCGCCCTGCTTGGTCACGCGGGCGGTAACTTCGAAATTCTTCGTCGTGCCGCAACTCTTCATCGCCTTGACCTTGCTGTTGTTCTCCATCGGGTAGAGCTTGCCGTCGGCCGTCTTGAGGAACGCCTGGCAAGTGTCGGTCATACCGAGGTTACAGGCACCGCACGTGTACGTGCCGGTGAGCACGACGCGCGAATTGACGCGATTCGGAATCTGGTCGGCGGCCTTCTTGACCTGATCGTAGTGCGCGGTCCTGGCCTGCTTGGCGCAGCAGGAAGACTGGGCCTGCGCCGTCTTCGAACAGCTCGACGCCGACGCGGCGCCCGTACAGGACGAGACCTTGGCGGCCGAGGCCGTCTTTGTCGTGCTCGTACAGGATGACCCAGCCGAGGCCGTCTCGGTCTTGCCGTCACACGCGGTCGCCTGGCCGGTCTGGCCGACGGCGATGAGGGCACCGGCCACCACCAGCGCCGCTGCCGCGGCGATCGTCACAGTTTTCTTCAACATTCCATCCTCCTACGGTGTTTGATCGAGTTCGAGTTCAGTGGCCTCTGCGAGGCCCTGTCCCTGGACACTATCCCAGATTAGATGGGGCTAAGTCAAGGGACTCGTCGTTGATACGCCGCGCGGCTCTCCGGAGTTCCATAAAATACAATCGACAAATCGATCCGTTGCGGATCGATCCGCTGGGGGAATCCCCGCCGCAGCCCGCCGGCGTATCTGATTTAGTCGGCCGGACAGCATAGACCTTACGCACCGAGCCGGCTATATCTCTACGGCTTCACCGGCGGTGTACCGCTTGCCGTCGGCCACCACCCGGCACGCTTCCACGTCGGCGTCGTGTTCGAAGAAAAGGACCCAGTCGTCTTTATGTGCCTGCTCGAGCACGGGGACTTTTTCGTCCATCGACACGACCGGATCGAGGTCGTACGACATGATATAGGGGGTCGGAATGTGGTGTCGCGTGGGAATGAGGTCCCCGCAGTAAAAGACAGTATTGCCGCCGCCGCTGATCTTCGGGAGCTGCTGGCCCGGAGTGTGGCCGTTGAACACCATCAAGTCGAATCCGGGGGCGAGTGTCCAGGGGCCGTCGTGGAGGTCGAGGACGCCTCCGGTGTCGAGCAGAGAGAGCCGGTCGTGGAAGTAACTGGCGCGGTCGCGCGGATTGGGTGCGAGGGCGTGTTCGTACTGGGCCTTCTGAACGTGGTGACGGGCATTGGGGAAGACGAGTTTCCAGCCGTCTCCGTCGGGCGCGGCAATACCGGCGCCGTGATCGAAGTGGAGATGGGTGAGCAGAACGTCTGTGATTTCGTCGGGCGTTACGCCGGCCGGGGCCAGCGACGCCCGCATGTCG
>CBDVDJ010000431.1:0-3529 GCA_965372695.1 uncultured bacterium | reverse complement strand
TATCCTGTTGTTGAATAAGGTGTTCCGGTCACCGAATGTCGAAGGGCGGGAGTCGGAGGAGGCGTATTCGCGCTGGGAACACCACTGGGGTCTGGAAACGGCGACCCGATATCTGGAACCTCGAGGCGACCTCGATGGTAAAAAGGTCCTGGACGTTGGTTGCGGCCTGGGCGGCAAGACGGTAGCATATCGGGAGCGAGGGGCGCAGGCCGTGTTCGGCGCCGACATTCTGGAGGCGAACACTGCGGCCAGCCGGGACTTCGCGGTGGAGAGCGGGGTGGATGACGGGACGGCGTTTCTCGTCGGTGACGCGGCGGAGCTGCCGTTCGGGGATGGTTCGTTCGACACGGTGGTGGCGAACGACGCGATGGAGCATTTTTCACGCCCCGCACGGGCGCTGGATGAAATCCGGCGGGTTACCCGCGGGGGCGGCGCCATATGGATTTTTTTTACTCCCCACTTTTCCCCTCTGGGGTCGCACTTGTATGACTATATATACACGCCGTGGTGCCATCTGGTTTTCTCGCGCCGGGCGATCGAAGGGGCGATCGGGGAGGTTCTGCGCGAGAGGATGGAAGGCCGGAGCGGGGCCGAAATCGAGAAACGGCGGCGCGAGATCATGAGATCTTACGACGAGGACCTCAACCACATGAGCATCCGCCGATTTCTGGGGATCGTGGGCGGGATACCGTCTCTCGCCGTGACGATGCTCGAACTGCGACCGGCAAAATTCCGTTCACTCGCGCCGCTGACGCGCGTGCCGTTCGTCCGGGAACTCGTGACCGGGTTCGTGGTTTGCCGTCTCGAAAAGGTGGATTAACAGGGTGACTGTAATGGCGGGCATCCAGGAGCCGAAAGACCGCACTCTCTTGTGGGGGCTCGTTGTGTCCGTGCTCCTGCACGGGGTGTTTCTGGTACCCGGGGTGAGGGACATATTCAAGGAGCTTGACCTCCAGATCTCCACCGAGATCCCCGTCGTTCCGATGGAATTCGTCCTGGTCTCGCCGCCGGAAAATCCCACGCCGTCCGACAACATCAGCAAGTACCTCTCGACCGTTTCCTCGGCGGCGAGCGACGTCGTGGAGTCGGAACAGCAGAGTGACGTGCCCCACGGCGAGGGGGAGGTGCCGATTCCGGATCATGCGTCGAGGGCCGAGGGTGCCGAAGGCGGGGGCCAGAGCGAAGTGCCCCCGTTGCCGGATGAAACGAGCGATCTGGGCGATGCGTTGAAAAAGGCCAAATACATCGAACAGCACAGCCCCCGCCGCGAGGAGTCGATGCCCGAGCAGATCCCGGATTTTCGTAACGAGGGGTCGGCGATGGCTTCGCTGGGCGGGATCTCGATCAACACGACGGCGTGGGACTTTGCGCCCTACCTGCTCGACCTGAAACACCGGGTTAAGCAGCATTGGATACCGCCGCTGGCGTTCACGGCATTGGGGGCGATCCACGGATACACGGTGGTGTTGTTCAGGATCTACCCCGACGGGCGCATGCAGGCGATGGAGGTGGTCGACCAGGATGGCCACAAATCGCTCCACCGGGCGAGTGTCAACGCCATCAAGGGGGCGGCGCCGTTTTCTTCGCTGCCCGACGATTTTCCTGAAGACTATCTGGAAGTAAAGTTTGGTTTCTATTATCTTTTGCCGGGTGACGCCGATCGTTATTTCCGGAAATCACAGCAGTAGATAGAAAGGAGCAGACGCCGATGTGGGCGATCTTCGTCAAGGGTGGACCGATAATGATACCGCTGGTTCTTCTCTCCGTGCTGGGGGCAGCGGTAATCGTCGAAAAACTCATTACTCTGCGGGTCTCGCGGGTGATTCAACGCGACATCGTAAACACGATCGATTCGGTGAACACTCATTCAGACATTCCCATGGCCATCAAGATCTGTAAAAAGTACAACACGCCTTTTGCCAATGTGATCTGTACCGGGCTCGAGGAGGCGAATGAACCGCTGTCCATCATACGCCAGGCGATGGAAGACGCGGGGCGCCGCGAGACCAAACGTCTCGAGCGTTACCTGGTGCTGCTGGAAACGACGGCGGCGGCCAGCCCGTTGCTCGGGCTCCTGGGGACGGTTCTCGGCATGATCAATGTGTTTTCGGTGATCAGTATCGCCGGCGTGGGGCAGGCGGGACTCCTGTCCGGAGGCATCGCGCAGGCGCTGATCACGACGGCGTACGGACTGTCGATCGGCATCCCGGCGCTCGTTGCCTATAACCTGCTCGACAAGCGGGTCGACACGCTCGTCGTCAGGATCGACACTTACGCGCATCAGTTGCTCAAGCAGCTGTCGCTGATGAACGAACAAGCCGGCGTACGGCAGCGGACCTGAGAGCGGGAAACGGAAACAATCAATTATGGAAATGCGTCCCGGCAGAAGAAAACGCTCGCTGATACTGAACCTCGCGCCTCTGATAGATGTTTTGTTTCTGCTGCTGATTTTCTTCATGATATCGACGACGTTTTTGAGCCAGCCGGCCATCAAGCTCGAGCTGCCGGAGGCGGAGCACGCGGATAATATCCGGCAGTCGCCGCTGGTTGTGTACGTCGACCCGTCCGGCCGCGCTTACCTCAACGACGAGCCGATCGAGATTCCGCTCCTGGCCGAGGCGCTGCGCCGGAGGCTGGTCGACGCCACCGAGAAGTCGGTGGTTTTCAATGCCGATTCGAGGGTTTCCCACGGGAGGGTGGTGGAGATCCTCGACGTCATCAAGGACGCCGGCGTCCGGAAGCTCTCATTCGGGACCCGGCCCAAAAACTAGCCCCGGGCGCTCCCCGGGCCCTCCGCCCCCCCTGACAGGCGCAATTGCTTGACGGCGCAGTGGCGCTGTGTTAGAGATTAGCCTTGTTATTCAACAGCTTACGAGACTGGAACAGATGAAAAAATCGTTGAAAACGCAATTCAGGATTTTCCTCTCTATTGTGGTGTTGATCGCGGCCGCGTTTGCCTGCGGCGACAGCGACGACACCCCGCTGGGGTCGGAGTTCATCGGCGACATCCTCGGCAGCACGCCGGGGACGGTTTTCGTGGACACGTTCACGATGGCGGGCGGCGACACCAGCTACGCGTTCTATTCGATGATGGACGAGCAGAGCTACCTGGACGTCGGCATCGGCGAAGGCTACGAGCGCACCATCCTGGTGCGCCCCGATTTTTCGAAGGCCGGTTTGGATACGGCGCTGACTGTCGAGCAGGCGTCCCTCAGGATGGATAAAATCACATTCGAAAGCTACGTCAACGAGATCACCACCCGTTTCTACCAGCTCGGAACCGAGTACAGCGAGGGCGATTCCGTCATGACCCTCGACACGACGTTCGTGATCCCCGACACGACCGGAGCGATCGACCGGAAGATGCAGGAGTTTCCCCGGCAGTACCCGCTGCCGCCCGACCTGGTCCAGGCGTGGATCCGCGGCACCATACCGCCCAACGGCATCGCGATCGTATACGCCGAAACCGGCGACGAACTCGCAGGGTTTGATTCCCGCACGGCTGACACGCCGCCGCTCGTCGAAGTCA
>CBDVDJ010000430.1:0-3530 GCA_965372695.1 uncultured bacterium | reverse complement strand
GATCCGCGTGCAGAAGTTCTGGTCCCAGTTGTTGCCGTATCCCGGTGTTGCGTACGCGCAGTTGTCGGGGTCGGTGCCGGGACGCGTCCCGCACCACATTGACTGGTCGCCTTCCAGCGGGACGAGGCGACCGAAGTAACCGCCCCCGAGACCGGCAAAGTCGTCGACGTGCCAGTAGTCTCCCTCCTGCGCCGTCAGGTCGTGGGACGTCCATCCCTCCGTGACGCAGTTGGGTCCCTGGTCGAACGTGAATGTGGCCAGGAACGTGGTCTCCTCGACCGCCGAAGCGCGCATGGGCGCACCCGGCGGACGCCGCATCGACTGGTCGGACAACTCGGATTGGGACTGGAACGACACCGGTCTGTGGTGCTGCTTCGTGTCCCGGGCCGATACGGTTTGAGGATTGATGGAGATAGCGAGAATTAACGCTGAGATGACAACGAGTAGAAATCTCACGTCGGGTCCCCCCCTGTTGGTTTTGCCGTGACGGCGACCGCCGAATATCATCCGGCGGCAAATTTGTGTAGTAGTTATCATACACTAAAACGACAAAATTGTCGATTTCCTTCGGGTTGAGGGCGTGGCCTCGGGGTATAGTTTCTATATGGTCATATAAGGCCGCAATATCTTCAAATACCCAATAACCGCATATTTATGTAGTTATATCGGAACCCCGGATCTGTTACACTTATAGCGGTCTTGAATTCTTTCAATCCCTTGAAACACTTGTCTATATGAGGCCGGGGAGATCCTGGACCTGGCCCGTGCGGCCCTCCACCAACTGAGGAGACGACATGAGACATCTGCATTCGAAGCGTACCTACAGCCTGATCGTCGTGATGATCACCTTGATCGCACTGGCACTGCTGGGATCCTGCGGCAGCGACGACCCCGCCGCCCCCGAAGATACCAATCGCGCGCCTGCCGCGCCCGCCATCAACACCGCGGCCGGCGCTCCGGCCGACGCCGCGACGGACGTCGCCCTGGCAGCCGTCATGCATTGGACCTGCTCCGATCCCGACGGCGATGCCTTGACCTACGACGTTTACTTCGGCACCGCTGCCTCGCCGCCGTCCGTATCAACAGACCAGACGGCAGAGAGTTACACGCCGGCGGGTCTGACCAGCGGCATCACTTACAACTGGAAGGTTGTGGCCAGCGATCCCGACGGCAAGTCGACCAGTTCGCCCGTGTGGAGCTTCACCACCGTGGCTTCGGCGAGCGAGACCGTCAGCGCGCCGGACATCCCCGCAGGGCCAACCGACGTCACGACCAGCTTCGGCCCGAACTACATCGCCTCTGGCGCCGTCAGCAGTATGGGCCACGACGTGGAGTACCGCTTCGACTGGGGAGACGGCGTCATGTCCCCCTGGACGGCCGCAAACGCCGCCCGCCTGTGGCTCACCGCAGGCACGTACGACGTGAAGGCCATGGCCCGCTGCGCGGCGGACACCGACGTGGAGTCCGCCTGGTCGGCGGCCCTCACCGTCACCGTAACGGAGGCTCCTCCCGTCGAGACCGTCGGGGCGCCGGACACCCCCACAGGCGTGGCCGCGGTCGAGACCGCTGTCGACGCTTCTTACACGGTAACCGGCGCCGTCAGCAATCTGGGCCATGACGTGGAGTATCAATTCGACTGGGGCGATGGCACCACTTCCGCCTGGGATGCCGCCACCACGGTAGCCCACCAGTGGGCCGCCGAAGGCTCGTATGATGTGAAGGCCATGGCCCGCTGTGCGGCGGATACCGACGTGGAGTCCGCCTGGTCGACGGCCCTTACCGTTGTGGTAACGGATGCTCCTCCCGTCGAGACCATCACCACACCCGACGCCCCTGACGGTCCGGCCACCATCGAGGTCCAGGTGTTGGGGAGCTACGCCATGACCGGCGCCATCAGCAGCATGGGGCATGACCTGTACGCGGATTTTGACTGGGGTGACGGCACCACCTCGGGATGGACGGTCAACCCCCGTGGACACGATTGGGACGCCATCGGGACCTACGACGTCAAAGTCCGGGCCCGTTGCCAGACTCACGGTCTCATCGTGTCCGATTGGTCGCCGGCACTCACCGTGACGGTCACCGGGCCCGCCGAGATCATCACGGCCCCGCAGATGTCGGGCGGGATGAAGGATTTTGCACCCGTCGGTGATGAAGTATGGATATCCAGTTCGGGCGCCAAAAGCAACCTCGGCCATGTTCTGGAATATCGTTATGATTATGCTGACGGCACCATCAGTGACTGGGGGCCTTACACCCAGTACTACACCTGGACTGTGGCGGGGAACTATGAGGTCAAGGGCCAGGCCCGGTGTTCTATCCATACCGAATTCGAGTCGGACTGGTCCTCTTACACCGGGCTGATCCGCATCTACGAGGGCGCCGAGACGATGTTACCGGTCGAGCTGTTACCTTCGGGATCCATCGATCGCGATCCGTTTCAGGACAAGACCTACTCAGTGGAGTCGATGAGCAGTCACGGTCATCGTTACCAGGCGCGCATCGACTGGGGCACCGGCCAGGTGTCCGACTGGGTTAACGCATCGCATCCCCTGGCAACGGTCTACGTCGTTTTCGCGTACGACACTTCCGGAACGTTCCAGATGCGGGCGCAGGCGCGCTGCATAGACCATCCTGAGGTCATCACGGATTGGAGTGTGGCGACGGTCGTCACCGTACCCGAGGACATTTCCCGTCCCGTCCTCAGCGGCAGCCTTACGGCGACGGTGGGCGTGCCGGTGACGTTTGACGTCGATGCGTTCAACACCGCGGGACACGCTCTCGAGTACGAATTCGCTATCTCGGAAACACACCCGCTCATGGGATTCGTACCTGAGCCGTGGACCGCGACGTTGCCGTTGGAGTACACGTTCCCCGAGGCCGGTACCCGGTACGTCAGGGTGACTGCCCGCTGCATCGCTCACCCCGACATTGTGTCGCGCTTTTCGTACCCGTCGCTGACAATCACTGTCAGCGAATAAACAGTCAGGGTTCAGGTCGACGAATCGAAGGCCCCGTCTTCCCCCCAGAGCGGGGGGGAGGCGGGGCTTTTCGTTGTGCGCTCGAGGCGGACGGTGTCTATGTGACTGGTTCAAGTCGGATGTCAGCGGGCTTCCAGCAGCTTCAACTCTTGTCCGGCACGTATGTACTCGACGTATCTCACCACGTTTGTACCCAGGCACTTTTCGAAGTACTCGATCGCTTTTGCCTCATCCGCCACAACCCCGCTGTGGAATCCGACCAGGTACCACATGCCCAGATAATAGTACGCCTCGCACTTCTGCTTTTTGTCCGTGTCCGGATCCTCCGCCGCGGTTCTCGCCAGAAGGGAGTCCTCCGTTATCTCCCCCGCGTAGAACTGAACCAGTGGAGCAATCCAGTCGTCGTTTGCGAGTTCTTCCGAGCGGCCGGCGATATATTCTCAAGACCTCTGCTCAAGAACAGCGGTTCGATATCCGCCTCGGTTACACAGGGCGATGCAGGGAATGTCAGCCTTGCGGCGAATGAAGGCCAGATCGATAACGCCGGCT
>CBDVDJ010000429.1:0-3538 GCA_965372695.1 uncultured bacterium | reverse complement strand
CTGACGGACAGACGGGTGGACAAGGAGGAGACCTTCCAGTACGAAGGTGGTATCGTTTCGTTGGTCAAATATATCGACAAGTCCAGGAAACCTCTCATGGAAGAGCCGATCTACATCTCAACCGAAAAAGACGGCGTAGCGGTCGAGGTGGCGATGCAGTACACGGACGGATATGTCGAAAACCTTTTTTCGTTTGCCAACAACATCAATACGATGGAGGGGGGCACGCACCTCGTCGGGTTCAGGACCGCGTTGACGCGGACAATGAACTATTACGCCCAGAAGGCAAATCTGTTCAAGAAAGCCAAGTTCAGCGTGGGCGGTGACGACGTCCGCGAGGGGTTGACCGCTGTTGTGAGCGTCAAACTCACCGATCCGCAGTTCGAAGGACAGACCAAGACAAAACTGGGAAACCGTGAAGTAATGGGGATCGTGGCCGCGATCGTCAACGACGGCCTCATGGAATACCTGGAGGAATCACCGGCAATCGCAAAACAGGTCGTCGAAAAATGCTTCCAGGCATTCCGCGCACGTGAAGCGGCCCGCAAAGCCCGCGACCTCACGCGCCGCAAGTCGGCGCTGGAATCGGCCTCTCTGCCCGGCAAACTCGCCGACTGCTCGAGCCGAGACCCCAGCGTGACCGAGATCTACCTCGTCGAGGGCGATTCGGCGGGCGGGTCGGCCAAGCAGGCGCGGGATCGTAGTTTTCAGGCGATTCTGCCTTTGAGGGGCAAGATCATCAATGTGGAAAAAACCCGACTCGACCGCGTGTTGTCGAATGAAGAGGTCAAGACGATCATTACGGCGACGGGAACCGGAGTCGGGGAAGATTTCGATCTCGCGAAGGCGCGCTATCACAAGATCATTATCATGACGGATGCCGACGTCGACGGTGCGCATATCCGCACGCTGCTGCTTACGCTGTTCTACCGCCAGATGCGGCCGCTGGTAGACGCCGGCTATGTCTATATCGCACAGCCGCCCCTCTACCGGCTCAAGAAGGGAAAGAAAGAAGTCTACGCGTATAACGACACGGACCGCGACCGCGTGCTCGATGACTGGGGTGGCGGTGATGGCGTTTATATCCAGCGGTACAAGGGACTCGGCGAGATGAACCCGGAGCAGTTGTGGGAAACGACGATGGATCCGGAGATACGAACCATCCTCCGTGTTACCGTCCAGGATGCCATCGAAGCAGACCAGATATTTTCGATTCTCATGGGAGATGAAGTCGAACCGCGCCGGGAGTTTATCCAGGAAAATGCATTGTCCGTAAAGAACCTCGATATCTAGCACTGAATAACAGACGACAACGGAGACCAGATGGCTTCTGACAGACAAAAGATCGTTCCGATTTACATCGAAGATGAGATGCGAAATTCATATCTCGACTACTCGATGAGCGTGATCATCTCGCGTGCGCTTCCCGATGTGCGAGACGGGCTCAAGCCCGTCCACCGGCGTGTGCTCACCGCGATGAACGACCTCAACCTCACCCGCAACCGGCCGTACCGCAAGTCGGCCAAGGTTACCGGCGACGTCAACGGCAATTACCACCCCCATGGGACATCGGCGATCTACGACACGATGGTGCGGATGGCGCAGGGTTTTTCACTCCGTTATCCACTCGTCGACGGTCAGGGTAACTTCGGATCGGTCGACGGCGACCCGGCCGCGGCCGAACGATACACGGAAGTGCGCATGACGGCAATCGCCGAGGAGATGCTCGCCGACCTCGACAAGGAGACCGTCGAATACGGACCGAACTACGACGAATCCCGTACCATGCCGCTGGTCCTTCCCTCCAAGGTCCCGAATCTCCTGATCAACGGCTCCACCGGCATCGCGGTGGGGATGGCGACCAACATTCCGCCGCACAACGTCGGAGAGGTATGCGACGGCGCCCTCGCGCTCCTGGACAATTCGGATCTGCCCCAGGAGGAATTACTCGCCCTGGTCAAGGGGCCGGATTTTCCGACGGCGGGCATGGTGCTGGGCAAGCTGGGAATAGAGGAAGCGTACAAGACGGGCCGCGGGCGAGTGATCGTCCGGGCGCGGACGAATGTCGAAGAAATGAAGGGTGGCCGCGAGGCGATCGTGGTCACCGAGATCCCCTACCAGGTCAACAAGTCCTCACTCATCGAACGCATCGCCGACCTGGTCAAAGACGGTGTCCTCGAGGATATCGCCGATATCCGTGACGAGTCCGACCGCGACGGAATGCGGGTCGTGATCATTCTCAAGAGAGACGCAGACAACCGGGTGGTCGAAAACCTGCTGTTCAAGCATACGCAAATGCAGATCACGTTCGGCATCATCATGCTCGCGCTTGTCAACAACCGGCCCGAGGTCATGGAGCTGCGCAAATTACTCCAGCACTGGCTCGAGCACCGTGAAGAAGTCATCGTCCGCCGCACCCGCTACGATCTGCGCAAGGCGGAAGACCGGGCGCACATTCTCGAAGGATTGCGGATCGCGCTCGACCACATCGACGCGGTCATCGCCCTGATCCGCGGTTCCGAAACAGTCGATATCGCCCGCGAAGGGCTCATGACGCAGTTCAAGATGTCGCAGCGGCAGGCCCAGGCGATCCTCGACATGCGCCTGCAGCGCCTCACCGGGCTCGAACGGCAGAAGATCGAGGACGAATACGAGGCCCTGCTCGAGCTGATCGCCGAGCTGAAGGCGATACTCGGGGACCGGGACAAGGTACTCGCGATCATCAAAGAAGAAGTCATCGAGATCAAAGACAAGTACGGAGACGAGCGACGCACGGAGATCGTCGACCAGGGACCCGTCATATTCGGGGCGGAAGACCTCATCGCCGTGGAGGATATGGTCATTACCGTCAGCCATGCCGGTTACATCAAGCGGTTGGCGCTCGATTCGTACCGCAAGCAGAAACGCGGCGGCAGGGGGTTGACCGGCATCAAGATGCGCGACGAGGATTTCGTCGAACACGTATTTATCGCGTCAACGCACAGCTTTATCATGTTCTTTACCGATCTCGGCAAGTGCTACGCGATCAAGGTTCACCAGATACCGATTGGCAGCCGTATAGCGCGCGGCAAGTCCGTTGCGAATTTCTTGAGGTTGTCGAACGGCGAGCGTGTCAGCAACCTGCTGCCGGTCGTCGAATTCAGCGAAGACCGATACCTCGTGACGGCCACGCGTAAGGGCCGCATCAAGAAGACGGTCCTCAGCCAGTTTGTTCGCGCCGGACGAGGTGGCATCTACGCCATGAAACTCGCCGAAGGGGATGCATTGATCGGCACCGCGATTACCGACGGAAACAAACAGATCGTGCTGGCCAAGCGGCTTGGGCTGGCCTGCCGTTTCAGAGAGGATCAGGTACGGTCGATGGGCCGGGCGACGGCCGGGGTTGTCTCCACGAAACTTCTCGGCGACGACGAGGTTGTTGGTATGGCGGTGGTAGACTCGGGCGCCGTGCTGCTGTCCGTAACGGAGAACGGGTACGGCAAGCGGTCGTCGATCGAAGACTACCGCATGACCTCGCGAGGCACCAAGGGAGTCATCA
>CBDVDJ010000428.1:0-3563 GCA_965372695.1 uncultured bacterium | reverse complement strand
GGCGAAGGCCTTGTTGGCTTCGGCCATCTTGTGGGTGTCTTCTTTTTTCTTGATAGCCGGGCCATCGTTTTTCGACGCTGCCAGTAATTCGTTTGCCAGTCGTTCGGCCATCGTGTTTTCCGAACGGTTCCTGGCGAAACTCGTCAACCAGCGCATCGCCAGCGCGAGCCGCCGCGGCTGCCGCACTTCGATCGGAACCTGGTACGTTGCGCCACCGACCCGGCGGGACGAAACCTCGAGTGCCGGCCTGACATTGTCGACCGCCTTGCGAAAGACCTCGACGCCTTTCTGGCCGGATTTCTGCTCGATCATGTCGAAACAATCGTAGACGAGCTTCTCGGCCGTCGATTTCTTGCCCCGGCGCATCACATAATTGATGAAGCGCGCGACGATAATGTCGTTGTATCGGGGATCGCCCGGAACACTTTTTTTCTTGGTCGCTCTTCTTCTCGGCATGTCTCGTTGATTTCCTCTTTATTTATGTCTTGGGCCGCTTGACGCCGTACTTCGAACGGCTGTTCTTCCTGCCGTCGACTCCCGACGTATCGAGGACGCCGCGAATGATGTGGTAACGCACGCCCGGCAGGTCCTTGACACGGCCGCCCCTGATGAGCACGATCGAGTGCTCCTGCAGGTTGTGCCCTTCACCCGGAATATACGCGGTGACTTCGAAGCCGTTGGTCAGCCGGACACGGGCGATCTTGCGCATGGCCGAGTTCGGCTTTTTCGGTGTTGCCGTGTAGACCCTCGTGCAAACGCCGCGCTTCTGCGGACACGCCTGCATCGCCGGGGTCTTCGTCTTTGACCTCTGGACTTTACGTCCTTTCCGGACCAGCTGATTGATCGTCGGCACAATTCCTCCGTAAATTATTGTAAAATAATCCGCTACAGTCTTGCCGCTGTGGATAACTGCCAGTCGGAGCGTTTCGGGGCCACAGCGAGCGACCGCCATATCTCTAACTTATTGTCAGTTCAAAAGTTGAGCAGGACTTCCGGGCAAGGAAGTGTAGGGCTGCAAAGTTATGAATTTATCCGTAAGTCATTAATTTGTCAAGAGAAAACCAACTTGACGACCTACTTTTCCACACCGTCCTTGCTGCTCGCCGACATCGGCTCCTGTTCCCCGGGGAGCGGTGGAGTGGCGATACCGTCGGCCTCGATTTCGGGCGCTTCTTCCAGCCCCTCGATATCATTGCTTTCCGTATCGTCATAAACCAGGTCGATCTTGCCGTAGTCCTTGACCCCTGTCCCGGCCGGGATCAGGTGGCCCATGATGACGTTTTCCTTGAGACCGAGCAGATGGTCGCGCTTGCCGCGAACGGCCGCATCGGTGAGGACGCGGGTCGTTTCCTGGAAGCTCGCCGCCGAGATGAAGCTCTCTGTGGACAGCGACGCCTTGGTAATCCCGAGCAGCATCGGTTTGAAGGTCGCCGGCTTGCCACCTTCGCCGATCACGCGATCGTTTTCCTTGCGGAAAACGATCTTGTCCACCAGGTCACCCTCGAGAAAGCCGGTGTCGCCTGCGTCCTCGATCTGGATCTTCTGGAGCATCTGACGCACGATCGTTTCGATGTGCTTGTCGTTGATCGACACACCCTGGAGGCGGTAAACCTCCTGGATCCCGTTGACCAGGTACTCCTGCGCCGCGTTGACGCCATTGATATTGAGGATGTCGAACGGGTTGGTGGGCCCCTCGGTGAGGTTGTCTCCGGCTTCGACCCGGTCACCTTCGTACACTCTCATGTGCTTGCCTTGCGGGATGATGTAACTTTTCTCATCGCCGCTTTCATTCTCGATAATGATCTTACGCATTCCGCGCGTGATCGGACCGAGTTTGACGGTACCGTCGATCTCCGAAATAACCGCCGATTCCTTGGGCTTGCGAGCCTCGAAGAGCTCTGCCACACGCGGCAGACCGCCGGTGATATCGCTGGTCTTGCTGGCTTCGCGCGGAATCTTGCAGATATGGTCACCGGCGAGCACCTTCTGCCCGTCCTTGACCAGCAGAATGGCGCCGGTCGGGATGATGAAGTTGCCGATCACATTGTCACTGTTATCGATCACCTTGATGTGCGGGTGGTGCTTTTTCTCGCGGTCCTCCGTCACCACCATCTGCATCATCCCCGTCTTGTCGTCGATTTTCTCCTTGATGGTCACTTCCAGCTTGAGATCGCCGAACCCGATCGTTCCCTTCTTGTCCGAGAGGATAACATCAGAATAGGGATCCCATTCGTAAATGACCGCCTCGGACTCGACACTCTGGCCGTCCTCGACGAGCAGGCGGGCGCCGTACGGCACGCCAAACCTCGCGCGGACCCGGTCACCCTCGTCGAGGAGCTGAAACTCGGCCTTTCGCGAGATGACGATGGAATCGCCGCCCCGTCCTTCGACGAAGCGGAGTTTCTTGAACGCGACGTGTCCGGGGTACTTGACCGTCTTCTGGGTCTGCTCGGCGATACGTCCGGCGATGCCACCGATGTGGAACGTCCGCAGGGTGAGCTGTGTGCCGGGTTCGCCGATACTCTGCGCGGCGACCACGCCGACGGCTTCTCCCTTTTCCACCATGCGGCCCGTCGCCAGGTTGGTGCCGTAGCACAGCGCACAGACGCCCCGTTTGGATTCGCAGGTCAGCACGCTTCGGATCTTGGTTTTTTCGACGCCAACGTCCTCGATCTGCGTGGCGAGGTCCCCGGTCAGCAGGGTGTTGGCTTCGACAAGGATGTCACCCGAGATCGGATCGAGCACATCGTCCACCGTGACCCGGCCGCGAATCCGGTCGGAAAGCGATTCGATGATTTCCTCGCCTTCCTTGAGCGCCCCAATATCGATACCCATAATAGTGCCGCAATCGGGATCCGTTACGATCACATCCTGGGCGACGTCCACGAGGCGCCGCGTCAGGTAACCGGCGTCCGCCGTCTTCAACGCGGTGTCGGCCAGACCCTTGCGAGCGCCGTGGGTGGAGATAAAGTACTGCAACACCGAGAGGCCTTCGAGGAAGTTCGCCACGATGGGCATCTCGATGATTTCACCAATCTGGCCGGTGATCTTCTTCTGCGGCTTGGCCATCAGGCCTCGCATACCGGCGAGCTGGCGCACCTGGTCACGGCTTCCCCGGGAACCCGAATCCGTCATCATGAAAATGGGATTAAAACCGTCACGATCTTTTCGCAGCGTCTCCATCATGAGATCACTGACCGCGGATGTCGCGCGCGTCCAGGTATCGATCACCTTGTTGTAACGCTCGCCGTCCGTGATGTCGCCTTCCTCGTACTGCTTGACGATCCCCTGGACTTCGACGGATGCCTTGTCGATAATACCCTGCTTTTCCGGCGGGATAATGAGGTCGTCCATCCCGATGGTGAGTCCACTGACCGTCGCGTACTTGAAGCCGACCTCTTTCAGATCGTCGAGGAACCGGATGGTGCGCTCGAGACCAAGAACGTCGAACGACTCGGCGACCAGAACCCCCAGCCCCTTCTTGTCCATCACGTCGTTCTTGAATCGGAGTTCCCTGGGGATGATGTCGTTGAACAGCACCCGTCCGGTCGTCGTCTTGATAA
>CBDVDJ010000427.1:0-3581 GCA_965372695.1 uncultured bacterium | reverse complement strand
ATTCGACCGTTCCCGGTCTGGAAGTGGGCATTTCCACTCGGTTTGGAGCTTGCCGGCTTTGCGGACACCGGGATCGCGTGGGACACCGATCCGAGTCTGGGGCTGGACGACAGCTTCAGCTGGGACCGGGCCAAAACAGGGGTCGGAATCGGACTGCGGTTCCTGGTCCCCAGTGTGGACGTGATACGTATGGATCTTGCCATCAACGAAGACGGCGAGGTCCGGTTTCACTTTGCGGTATGGCCAAAGTTATACGCCCAGCGATATCGCATTCGTTGATTCAATTAGACACCCCCCCTGGGCATCCGAGAGGAGCAATAATGCACAAGACACTTTCACGGACTCTTCGCGGCTTCACCGTGGTGGTACTCATCGCGGCGTCGACGGTCGTGATGTATTCGTGCTATCCGAATTCACCGGAAAGCGCGGAAGAGTTCGACGTAGTGGCAACATTTTACGACCAGGACGCGAACTTTTCCGAGTTCACAACGTTCTACAGCCGGACCGATTCGATCGTCCATATCAAGATCCCCGGGGCACAGAACCTGGAGATTTCGCGCGATTTTGACAAGAAGCTGTTGAAACAAGTCAGCGACAACTTCATCGCGCGCGGGTATTCGCGCGTGGACGACCCGCAGGCGACCAAGCCCGACATGGCGGTGCTGGTCAGCGCGGCGGCGACCACCGAGTACGACCCCTACGCGGCGAACCCGTGGTTCGATTTCTGGGGTGGCTGGTTTGCCGACAGCCTCGGCGTCAACGTCGACGTCACCTGGGGGCTGGACTACTCGTGGTACACCGGATCCGTCGTCTACTCGTACGACGTCGGTGCCCTCGTCGTTCTGCTGCTCGACATCCGCAACGTGGATGACACGACGGAGCGCGCCGACATTCCGGTGCTCTGGATGGGCAGCTTCAACGGTCTGCTCTCGGGAAGCAGCGTCTCTATAGAGAGCCGGGTCTCCGGAGCGATTGACCAGATGTTTGAACAATCCCCGTATTTAATTAAAACGGGCCAATAACGAAGACAATAGCTGGAAGAAGAAGGTGGATTACCAATGAAAAAGATCAGTGTAATCATGATAGCTGCTGTCATCGGGCTCGTTCCGCTTGCCGCCTCGCAGGCGCAGGTGGGCATGGGTGCGGTGACGTGGAACGTTTCGGACGGTCTCGGTGACACAGGCGACTTTATCAGCGATATCAGTTACATCGGTTTCGGCATCGAAGGCCGTTCCTACATTGCCAAGAGCTTCACGATCGGCGTCGAGTTTTCCTGGCAGGTATGGGACGAGCAGAGCAGCGATGCGATCGAGATCGAGGGCGGCACCCTCACCGGCAAGCAATTCCGCTACATCAACGCGTTCCCGATGCTGGCGACGCTGCACCTCTCCGCGGGTGAGATTCATAACTTCAGAATGTATCTCGGAGTCGGCGTCGGTGCGTATTACATTATGAAGCGGCTTCAGATCGGTCTGGCCAACCTCGAGGACAAAGACTGGTTCTTCGGCGGCGGTCCGGAATTCGGATTCCTCATTCCGTGGGGTGAAATGTATTTCCTCGCCAGCGCGCGCATGAACTACGCGGTGCGGAACTTCAGTGATACCGAGGACGCCGAAATGTGGTGGACGGCCAAGATCGGCGTCGCCTACGACCGCTGGTAGGGCGGGACGCAGGAAGCATGGCACGGTTCGAATTGATCAGGTTTTCCGGTATCTTTGCTGCCGCGGTAATCGTGGCGACGGTGTTGTTTCCCGGCTGTTCGGGTATGAACATTTCGTCGGATTTTGATCCGACGGCCGTCGACAAGATGAAGACGTACAAGACCTACAGCTGGCTGCCGGCTCCGCAGACCCGCAAGCGGAGCACCGACCAGTTCGTGGCCAAACGCATCAATATCGCGACGGAAAACGCGCTCCAGAAAAAAGGCATGGAGCGTGCGTTGACCGGCGCGCCCGACTTTCTCGTCGGGTGGCACGGCGCCATCGACAGCAAGCTCCAGTACACTACCGTGAACGCGTACTATGGTTACGGTTGGGGGTACTGGGGTGGAATGGGGACCACGCAGACATACGCCACCGAGTACAACCAGGGTTCGCTGATCATCGATATCGTCGATGCCAAGTCAAACGAGCTGGTATGGCGGGGTGTCGCGCAGGCGGAGGTATATCCCCAGTCCGATCCGGCCTACCGGAACCAGCAGATCGATTCGGCCGTGAGCAAGATCCTGAGCCAGTTTCCTCCGAAATGACGAACAGTAGCAAGCGGGCGCCTCGAGGGGCGCCCGCTTGCTTTATCTCCTCCGATTCGTAACCCTTGCAGGGGATCCCATGAAAAGATTCAAGAGCGCGGGTGCGTGGTTATTGTTACCCGCGGCCGTTTTGATCGCGTTTATCGCGGGAGCGGCCGCGGAACGTGCCGGTCTCACGACGGCTCATGTGGTGGAGGCCGGGCGCCTGATCGGCCTGGAATTCAGCGAGGCCGAACGCGATTCGATGCTCGACGACCTGGAAGACAACCTCGAAAGCTACGAGAACCTCCGCGCGATCGAAATCGACAACGCCATCCCGCCCGCCTTGGTATTCGACCCATTTCCGGCCGGATTCACGCCCCCGCAGGGGGGCGGCAAACTGGTGCTGAACCCGCCGGTCAGGACGGCCGTCCCGGCCAGCCTCGAGGAGCTCGCCTTCTATTCGGTGCGAGATCTCGCCGAACTGATACGGACGCGCAAGATCACGTCGACGCAACTGACCACGATGTACCTGGATCGTTTGAAGCGATTCGGACCCGGGCTCGAGTGCGTTATTACGCTCACCGAAGAACTCGCCCTGGAGCAGGCCCGCCGGGCGGACGAGGAAATCGCCGGGGGGAGTTATCGTGGCTACCTCCACGGCATCCCGTATGGCGCCAAGGACCTGCTCGCCGTTCCGGGCTATATAACGTCGTGGGGCGCCGAGCCCTACAAGGACCAGGTGATCGACGACACGGCCACCGTCGTCAAGAAACTCGAAGATGCGGGCGCCGTGCTGGTCGCCAAACTCACCCTCGGCGCGCTGGCGTGGGGGGACGTCTGGTACGGCGGTATGACCCGAAACCCGTGGAATCTCGAGCAGGGGTCGAGCGGGTCTTCGGCGGGGTCATCGTCGGCGACGGCGGCCGGGCTGGTCGCCTTTGCCATCGGCACCGAGACGTGGGGGTCGATCGTTTCGCCGGCGACGCGCTGCGGCGTTACCGGGCTCAGGCCCACTTTCGGAAGGGTGAGCCGGGCGGGGGCCATGGCCCTGTCGTGGTCGATGGACAAGATCGGCCCGATCTGCCGGACGGTGGAGGACTGCGCCATCGTTTTCGAGGCGATCCGGGGCGCCGACGGCATCGATCCCACCGTTCGCGAGGGGTCGTTCGAATACGACCATCGTGTCGACCTGTCGAGCCTGCGCATCGGGTACCTCGAGTCGGCGTTCGAGGAGGACTACGCGAACCACGATCGCGACGCCGCGACACTGGCGAAACTCCGGGATCTGGGGGCGGAACTGGTGCCGATCGACCTGCCCGATTATCCTGTTTATTCGCTGGCGTTCATTCTG
>CBDVDJ010000426.1:0-3594 GCA_965372695.1 uncultured bacterium | reverse complement strand
ACGGTGTGCTGCAACCTGCGCACCATCGACGCGGTGGAGAACTGCGTGTTCGGTTGCAGCTACTGCACCGTGCAGACGTTCTACACCGACAAGATCGTATTCGACGAGGACTTCGCCGCCAAACTCCAGGCGATCCCGATCGAACCGGACCGCTTCTACCACTTCGGCACGGGGCAGTCGTCGGACTCGCTCGCGTGGGGGAACAAGCACGATGTGCTCGACGCGCTCTGCGAGTGGGCCGCCGCGCACCCCAACGTTCTGCTCGAGCTCAAGACCAAGTCGAACAACGTCCGCTACTTCGAAGACCACGACGTTCCGTCCAATGTCGTGTGCAGCTGGTCGCTCAATACGCCCGTCGTGATCGACCACGAGGAGCACTTCACCGCCGGCCTCGAAGACCGGATCGCCGCGGCGCGCGCCGTGGCCGACCGGGGCGTCGGGGTGGCGTTCCACTTCCACCCCATGGTGCACTACGAGGGGTGGGGGCGGGACTATAGAGATGTCGTAAAAACTTTACACTCGGTATTCACGGTGGACGAGGTAAGGTTCGTCTCCTTCGGGTCGGTGACATTGATCAAGCCGGTGATACGCAAGATCCGCCGGCTCGGTAACCCCACTAAAATCAATCAGGTGGCGTTCGTCCCCGACCCCCTGGGCAAACTGACGTATGAGGACGACGTCAAGGTGGAGATGTTCACAACGATGTACGAGGCGTTCGAGCCGTGGCGGCGCGACGTATTCTTCTACCTCTGCATGGAAAAACGCTCGATCTGGGAGCGGTCTTTCGGTTATGTTTACCAGAGCAACAACGACTTCGAGATCGACTTCGGACAACGGACACTTCGACCAAGGAGTTGATCCCCATGCCCGTTGATATCAAGATCGACCCGACCGCCGGCAGCGCCGGACTCATCACGTACACCGTCACCGGTGAACTCGACCTCGGCAAGCTCCGCACGGCGCTCGAAGGGATATACGACGCGCCCGAATTTCGTCCCGGTATGCACGCGCTCTGGCAGATCAAGGAAGGGACGATCGGCGTCGGCACCGCGCAGCTCCCCGAACTGCTCGACATCCTGCAGGAGCGCACGGATAAGCGCGGCACCGGTTACAAGGCGGCGATCGTCGTTCGCGGCAACCTCGACTTTGGCCTCTCGACCATTTTCCAGATGCACGCCTACTCGCTGCCCTTCGACGTGAAGGTCTTCCAGAGCCTCACCCAGGCCATGGAGTGGATCGGAGACGACGAGGCCTGACGCGCCGGCACACTCTGTGTGCTATCCCCGGGCCGGCACAACGCACTTGCTGATCTGCAGTAATATACCTATAAAAATGGGCATATTGATGCAAATCAGCAAATAAACTTGCTAAATTGCATAGATATCACTATAATAAGTAGTGATTACAATGCAAAGGAGCAAGTCATGCGCGTGGCAGATTTCTTCGCCGCTCACCCGGTTTTCACCCATGCCGAGTTTGTAGCCGCCCACACGGAAGGTGGGCAGAGCGTCCGCACGAGTAACAATCTTCTCGCGGGGTATGTGAAGGCCGGCCGTCTGTTGCGGGTGCGCCGCGGCCTGTATGCCACCGTGCCACGGGGGGCAGGTCCCCGACACGCCCAGGTGGATCCATACCTGGTGGCAAGTAAACTCTCCGATGACGCGGTAGTCGCATACCATGCCGCACTCCAGTTTCATGGAAAAGCCCATACCCTCTGGCGGCGCTTCCACTATCTTACGCGGGCAAGACGGGCCGCTCACTCATTCCAGACAGCGGAATTTTTCCCCGTCCAGGCTCCTCTAGCCGTTCGCGATCGAGCCGATATGGGTGGCGGTGTCGTCGAGAAAGACCACGCGGGCGGAGTTGTTCGAGTCACATCCCTCGAGCGCACGCTGGTCGATGTTCTCGATGCGCCGGAGAGGAGCGGTGGGTGGGAAGAGATCTGGCGTTCCCTGGAAGCTGTCGAGTTCTTTGATTTCGACGCGGTGATCGAATACCTGTTCAAACTCGGATCGGCGCTTACGGTGGCCCGGGTCGGGTTTTTTCTCGAGCAACACCGGGACGCTTTGATGGTGGAAGATCGGTACCTTGGCGAGTTGCGCGCACGTGCGCCGTCACAACCTCTATACATTGATTCACGCAGACGGCCCGGGAAGCTCGTGCACGGATGGAATCTCGTCGTGCCGTCGACCGTTCTCGGGCGATTGTGGGAAGAGGTCGCGTAATGCTGACGGAGATGCAATTACAGCAGCGGGCGGCGGAATCGGGGTATCAGCAGGACGTGCTCGAAAAAGTCATCCGGCTGCTCGACCTGCTCGATACGCTCCGGAGTCACCCTTTTCTCAGACAGCGAATCGCTCTGAAGGGTGGAACGGCCCTCAACCTGTTTTTGTTCGACGCACCGCGGTTGTCTGTAGATATAGATCTGAACTACCTCGGGACGTCTGACCGTGACGGGATGATTGCCGAACGGCCCGGGATCGAGAAAGCGGTAAGCGACGTGTGTGGCCGGCTCGGGATTCAAGTCAGACACACACCGCAGGACCATGCCGGCGGTAAATGGCGACTCTCATACACGACGATATCGGGCCGTCCCGGTGCCCTCGAGTTGGACATGAACTTCATGCTGCGTACTCCGCTCTGGGAGGTCCGGGCTGTCGATTCACATTCGGTGGCGTCTTTCTCGGCGACCGGTATTCCGATGCTCGACCGCCATGAACTTGCAGCGGGAAAACTCGCAGCACTTTTCAGCCGCAACGCCAGCCGTGACCTTTTCGACACGCGGGAACTCCTCCGGGTTGGCGGACTCGACCGGCGCAGACTCCGAACGGGCTTTGTGGTTTACGGGGGGATCAACCGCCGCGACTGGCGAACGGTATCGGTCGAAGATATTGATGCGAACGAAACCGACGTAGACAGACAGTTGTTGCCGATGCTGCGCAGTTCGATTGCACCCGCCAGGAAAGATATCGGGGCCTGGACCCGGACGCTCGTGGACGAATGCCGCCAACTGCTCTCAGTTGTTCTCCCGTTCGAGGGGCCGGAACTCGAGTTTCTCGACCGCCTCAACGACCACGGGCGTATCGCAGCGGAATTACTGACCGAAGACCCCCGGCTTCAGGACATTATCCGGGCACATCCCGCCCTCCACTGGAAGGCCCTCAATGTCCGCCATCGGACAGACGAACGGTGACTCGGGCCTTTACCTGCACTGCCAAATTGTGTTAAAATAACACGTTACACCCTCTAAATCGCAGAGACCTGGGCAACTATCGATAAGGGTCGCGCAAACCCCGCTACGGGGAGCCTAACTCTTTGATGCGCATTATGTTACAGCCGCTGGCTTCGGCCGCGGTCGCGTGACCCACTGACACCTCCGGGAGGTCGGACGATGAAGGGCAAGCTGTTCGGCGTGGCATTGAGCGCCGCCGCCGTTGTGATGTTCCTCCACTCAATTATACCCGGCGTGGACAGTGACGCCGCCGCCGGTGAGCAGAACCCGGCGTGGCAACACGTATTCACACCCACCACGATGAATCTCAACGGCGTGTTCGGCAGCGCGACCCTCGCCGCCGCCGTGGGTGAAGGCGGCGT
>CBDVDJ010000425.1:0-3610 GCA_965372695.1 uncultured bacterium | reverse complement strand
CGTGGGGTTCTATCAAGTCAATTTTCGGGGACTGACTTTGCGAGTATTCGTGCGGCCGCTACACGCCCTCGGGCCGCAGGCCCTCCGGGTGTTGCGCAAATCATATGACATTGCGGTGCGCTACACGCCCTCGGGCCTCCGGCCCTCCGGGTGTTGCGCAAATCATATGACATTACGGTGCGCTACCGTTCGTCGGACGGGAAGATGACCTTCCAGTCGCGCTTCATGTCGACGACCGTCCAACCGCGCGCCTTCGCCTCGTCGAGACCCTTGTCGAGGCGGCCGATGTGCGAGTCCCGGTCGTACGCCCACTCACGGTCGGCGTCCGTGTGGTGGACGTAGAGGCAGAAGCTCGCGCCATCGCGCGCCGCCGTCCACTGGAGCATCTGCAGATCGCCGTCCGAGTTACCGAACGCGGCAATGGGGCGGCGGCCAATGTGCTGGTTGATGCCGACCGGTTTGCCGTCCTTGTCGTCGATGAAGTCAAGCTCCGGCAGGCGCGCCAGTACCGGCTTGCCGTCGCGCATCTCGAACTTCGTCTTGATACTGCTGCCGACGACCTGTTCCGGCGGAATGCCATAGACCCTTTCCGTCCACGGGCGCATGAACTCGATGCCCCCGCCCGATACGATGAAGGTCTTGAAATCATTGGCGCGCAGATACGACAGCAACTCGAGCATCGGCTGATAGACCATGTCCGTGTAGGGACGGCCCGTCGTCGGGTGCTTCGCCGTGACCAGCCACTCTTCCACGATCCACGAGAACTCCTCCGTCGTGTTGCCCGCGTGAGTCGCCATGATGAGTTCGAGCAGCGCGTGTTCGCCGCCCGCCAGAACCGCGTCGATATCGCCTTCGAGCACCGCCTTGAAAGGCTGCTCGTCCTTCCACTCCGGGTGCTGTGGCGCGAGCGCCTTCACCCGGTCGAGCGCAAACGCCAGCTGGAAATACATCGGCTGTTCCGCCCACAGCGTGCCGTCGTTGTCAAAGACCGCGATCCGCTCCGCCGGCCGGACAAAGTTCACGCTCCCCTCGTCCGTCACATCCGCGACGAACTCGACGATGGCCTGCCTCGCCGCGCCGTCATTCCACGACGACAGCGGATCCCCCGTCCCGGCGCTCGCCCCGTCCACGAAAAGAGCCACAAGACAAAAGGCCAGTACTGGCAGAAATGATCGTTTCATTGAATCCTCCCATAGGCTCGTCAGTTCACCGGGGTATCAACCCTGTCCGGTTTTCACATCGCTTCGTCACACTCGTCCCCGTCTGTCACCCCGCTCCGGTGTTATTCTCCACGCCACCACCAGGCCCACGACCGTCCAGGCGGCCAGGTGGTTGAGACCGAGGAGTATAGCATCCTTCAACGGGTAGCCGCCGATGCCAAAAGCCAGCATGTCGCTGACCAGCGCGAACTGTATACCCATCACGACAACGAACATCACCTTGCGCGGATAGCTCGACAACAGACGCGTCGATGTCCGCGACAGCAACCACGCGCCGATCATTGGCGCCACGACGAATATCGCCAGCCCCACCAGCATCAGGAAGCCCCACGCTTCGTGGCTGTAGCCTCCATAAAGAACACTGTACACCGGCTGCCCCGGCCGCGTGTAGAGTCCGTCGTTGCCGCGCGGCGGATTGACAAGGTAGCGCCCCGGCTCCGTGATCTGTTCTTTCAGCACCTCGTACACCACCTGCTCCGCCGTGACCTCTTTCATCGTGAGGCGGGAGTGGAACCCAAAAACGCCATTCACGACGAACAGCCACACCATTAGAGCCAGTCCCCCCAACAGCCCCGCAACAATTACTTTCTTCCCCATGATCACTCCTTGAGCCACACATTGTCGACGATCGGCGGGGCATACCCCGTCAACGACCGCTCGTTCGCCCACTTCATTATTTTGCGCGCCGCGTCCGTGCACAACAGGCTCGGGCGCACGGTGATACCGCACCGGCCCAGGTCGAGACGGTCCGCGTCCCAGCAGACCTGGATCGTCGGATCCGCGTCCGTCAGACCGTCCGTGTGGAGAGCGCACGCCGAGTAGAGCAGATCGAACTCCGCGTCCGCCAGCTCGAACACAGTCCACCGGAGTTTGCGGGCCAGCTCCGCTCCGCGCTGGCCGTGCCCCTGGTCGCGCTGTTCGCCGACCCGGCGCGAGTCGTGGAAGAGCGCGAACAGCCTGACCACGTCTTTATTCGCACCCACCGACTCCGCGATCCGGAGGCCGTTCTCCCGCACCCGCGCCCAGTGGTCCAGGCCGTGGTAGCCCCGGACCGGGAGCGCGTAGTCCTTGAGTATTTCCCTGATGATGGCTGCTTCATCCATCCGACGGGCCTTTGTCAGTGCCGTGACTTCTCAGCATTTCAGCAAATACCGTCTCGTCCTGTGATTCGGCGAGCGACAGCGGTGTCTCTCCATCGACGTCCACATCCGGTTGAGCGCCCCTTTCGAGCAGCCGTTTCCCGACGTCGACGTGGCCCTGGTATGCGGCACGGTGGAGAGCCGTGTGGCCCCGGCCGTCGCGCGCGTTCACATCGGCGCCGTGATCGAGCAGAAACGAGACGTGCTCGAGCTTTCCTTCATTCGCAGCATTCATCAATGGTGTTTCGCCGTTACCGGCCCGCACATCGACCGGCGATCCACGATCGAGAAGTAACGACACCATCGAGGTGTCCTCGAGCAACAACGCCCAGTGGAGTGGAGCCAGGCCGTCGAAGCCGAGCAGGTCGATGGGGACACCGGCCGCCAGGTGCCTCTCGATTTCCGGCACGTCGCACCGGGCAACCGCAATGTGCAGCAGTGACATCGACCGCAGCGGGGCTTCGGGGTCGCACCGGGCGATGGTATGCGGGGTGGCGCAAAACGCCATATTGCCGAACATACTCATGCACCGCATCGCCACGTCCCCGGGCTTTTCTTTCAGGGACGGCGGCAGCGGGACCGGGTACACATCGCCCAGTACGTGGCTCCTCAACAGATAGTCCAGCGTCCGGATGGTCAGATCCGGATCCTCTGGCTTTTCATCGATAAATACTCCGCGAATTTCGACGATATCAATGTGGTCGCCGTGCCCCTTCACCCTGGCGACGACGCGTACCTCGCGCGTCCAGCTGCGCACACAGATAATGTCTCCACCGTGATAGAAGATGGCCCACTTGTGCTCCATGACATTCGGTATGAAGAGCGGGCCATCGGCAAGGATTCGATCGATGGGAAATGTCAGTTTCGCCTCGATCACCCGGTCCGATTCCGGTGACACTCCGATGAACCCCGTCCCGTCGTCCTGCAGGAACGACATCGCGTTGGCCGCGATTTTTTCGTCCGCGCTGGTCGACATCATATTCTGGGTCACCTGCCGGACGTCGAGCATCCGGACTCCCCACGGGTTTTCCTTAGCTTCCACCCACTTGAAATCCGGCGGGCTGGAGTCCTCACCCACCCAGCAGCAGATGTAGTCCAGAATGTTCTCCCCGATCATCGCGCTACCTCCATCGGAAAGGTACGCCGGCCATTCATCCCGGCATGTACCCGCCGAATCGACATGACAACACCATTACGCCCTGAAAAGTACTTCTGACTCCCAATCTACCCCAAAAAATCGGTCTCCGCAAC
>CBDVDJ010000424.1:0-3629 GCA_965372695.1 uncultured bacterium | reverse complement strand
CCACTGCCAGCGCGATGGCGCCGCGGTCGACGGTGTACATCCTCATCCCGAGTGCGGCCGCGGCGGCCGCGGTGAGCGTTCGGGCGGTGTCCGGAGACGGCGCTCCCTGTGCCATGCGGCGCGCCTTGCGGCGCGCCTTGCGGCGCGCTTGTGCGGCCGCCACGGAAACGAAGAATAACAGGGGTAGAAAAAACTCTATCAACGAGTGCGCGCCGGGGGTGGCGTGATCCGACGACCACAGGTCGCGGATGGTACCCGGCAGCAGCGCCGGATCGAGCGGCCGCCCGAAGAGAAACCGCAGCCGGTACCACGCGTACTCGAGCCCCGGCAGTCCCGACGACTCGGCGCCCGCCCGCAGCGGCGTCAACAGGACCGCGAGTACGACGGTGGCGGCGCCGACGAAGATCGCGCCGCGGGTCCGGCCGGCCCACGGCCGTCCCGGCAGGAATGTCCGGACACAGCACGCCACGAGCAGCGCCGCCTGCCACGAGAACAGCATGCGCGAAGCCGACGCCCAGGGCACGGCGAGGGCGGCGACGGCAAAGGCGGCGAAGTGGGTGAGCGCGATCAAGCGGCGCTGCCGGTTGCCGAGCGGGTACCACAACGTCGCGACCGCTGTGACCCCGGCGAGATACCAGGGGGCGAGTTCCCATCCCGCCATGAGGGCAAAAGACGTAATCCCCGCGCCAGTGGCGCCGATCGTCATCGAGAGGTTTGTGCGGCCTCCCGCCCGGGCGAGCCGCTGGAGTGAGAGCAGGTGCAGTGTGACGACGACGAGCGCAAACGACGTGTGGCCGAATTCGCGGCCGTTCGTCGCCTCCACCAGCGGAGGGAACATCGCGACCAGGGCGGCGGCGGTCAGGCCCGCCGCCTGCGATCCCCATAGATTGCGCGTGAGCGTGAACAACGTAAAAACGCACAACGAGAAGAAAAACACCACCAGCCGGCGCGTAATCGTCCGCGAATCATTGTCGCTCAGCCATCTCGCCGTCCGGATGACGCCTCCGGCGAAGTGCTCCACTCCGGCGGGCCGGACCCGGGCCGGTCGGTATCCCTGCGGCCAGTTCGACTTGTGGGTCAACCGGTCGAGGTCGGCTCCTTCGCCGCCACCCGCCACCATGAGCGCGTCGCGGTAGTTCATTGCGGACTGGCCGGGAAAATAAGGATAGAGCGAAGCGCTCGTGCTGGCGAACCTCATACCCGCCGCCGAGAGGAATACGAGGAAGAGGATAATTCTGATCGCGTATGCGGGAATTTTCATGCTGGCAAAAAGTTCTGAATCATCACATGTGACGTTCCGGTCAATACCCGGTGGGGGCGGGGATAAACCGTGACTTGATACCGAATGTTTTTTTCAGGTGGCGGTCGAGCGCGTCCAGCCCCACCGTCTCGGTCGCGTAGTGACCGCCGTATACGACGTTTAGTCCCGCGTCGCGCGCCAGGTGGTACCCCGAATGCGACGTCTCGCCCGTGACGAGCGCGTCGCAGCCCAGCCTCCTGGCCTCCTCGGCGAACATCGACGCGTCGCCCGATATAATGCCGACCTTGCGCACCCGCGCCGGACCGAACGGGAGGAGGTCCGCCTCAGCGCCCAGCGTCTTCTCGACCATTTTGCGCAGCGCTTCCCGGGTCAGCGGTTCCGGCGCGCGCGACAGCGTGCCGATGTCCGTCCCCTTGTACAGAGCGAAGCGGCCGGTGATCTCGAATCCGAACAGCCGGGCCAGTTCCGCGTTGTTGCCCACCCCGGGGTGGCAGTCCAGGGGGATGTGCGCCGCGTAGAGCGACAGGTCGTTCCTGATGAGCAGCGACACTCTTTTGTGCAGGCTGCCGACGATCTGGCTGTGGCCCTTCCAGAAGAGACCGTGGTGGACGATCAGCATCCCGGCCTTCGCCCTGGCCGCGGCGCCGATGGTCAGCGCAGAGGCGTCTACGGCGAACGCGAGCTTGTCGACGCTCGCGGCGCCCTGCACCTGCAGGCCGTTGGGAGAGTCGTCCTGGATCGACGCCACGTCCAGGTATTCATCGAGGTATTTGACCAGCCGGTCCCGGGTGATAGTTTTCATGATCAGCGGATTTTACCGAAGTTCCTTAATCTTGTATACAGGGTAGGTTTCGTGATGCCGAGCAGACTCGCCGCCTTGCCCTTGCTCGATACGTGATCTGCCATCTTGCTCGCCAGCAGAGCTTCCAGCTGGGGCATCAGCGGGTTGCCTTCGGAGTACCCGCTGGATTCGACCATCTCCTGCGCGAGCGCCTCGAGCGTCCGGGCCAGGCGGCGGTCGGAGCCGGTCGCCTTCTTCAGGAAATCTTCGGGCAGAGACGACGGCCCGATGATGTCGTCGTCCGAGAGCAGCACTACCTGCTCGAGCACATTCTGGAGCTCGCGTACGTTACCCGGCCACGGGTACTTCTGGAACAGCTTGATCGTCTCCGATGAAAGGGTTTTGAGCGCCTTGTTCTGCGCCGCGCACCGCTTCTTGAGAAACGCCTGCGCGATGGCGATCATGTCTTCGCGCCGTTCGCGCAGCGGCGGCAGCTCGATCGTGAGGACCTTGAGCCGGTAGAACAGATCCTCGCGAAACTTCCCTTCCTTGACGAGCTGTTCGAGGTCCTGGTTGCTCGCCGCGATGATGCGGACGTCGGTGTTGATCTTCTGCGTACCCCCGAGCCTCATGAAACTCTTGCTCTCGAGGTAGTGCAGGAGGCGGGTCTGGATATCGACCGGGATGACGTTGACGTCGTCGAGGAACACGGTCCCTCTGTCGGCCACCTCGCACCGTCCCAGCTTGCGCTGCACGGCCCCCGTGAACGCGCCTTTCTCGTGGCCGAACAACTCGCTCTCGAGGAGTGTGTCGGGGATCTCGGCGCAATGGAGCTGCTGGAACGGGCGCTTGCGGCGGCGGCTGCTGTAATGAATGGTACGGGCGAGCTCCGTTTTGCCGGTGCCGCTCTCGCCGAGGATCAACAACCCCGTGTCCATGTCCTTGACCTTGTCGAGCGTGCGGAAGATCTTCTTCATCGACTCGTCTTTGCCGATGAGGTTCTCGAAGCGGTACTCGTCGACGACCTGCGCCTGCAGCGTCTCGTATTGCTTCTCGAGCGTTTCCTCCTTGTGCGCGTGCTCCTCGAGGTGGAGCATCAGGCTGACGTTGCCCGCCACGTGGCGCCCGAGCGAAATGAGGAAGTTGGAGTCTTCCTTGGGCAGCGGCACGTTGTCGATGGGCACGTGAAAGACCATGCAGCCCAGGTTTCGACCCATCGCCCGCATGGGGACGCAGACCAGCGCGCTCTCGGCGAGGGGGCTGAACGGGGGACCCAGTTCGTCAACCTCGGTCGACGAACTGTCGAGCAGCACTCCCAGCTGGAGGGCCCGGGCGCAGAGAGCCCGGAGACCCGGATCAACGAGCGGCACCTGATCGCCGTCGGGGTCGATGACGGCGTACTGATTTTCACCCGTCTGAATCGTCATGAAGCACCGCGTTGATTCGGTCAGGTCCTGGAATACGTTGAGTACGCGCTTGTAGAACGCCACCGTATCGTCGGCGTAGTCCGACAGCGAACTCAGTTCGTAGAACGCGTAGAGGAGCTTCTGCGAACCGGTCCCGCCGGCGCCGGCCTTGATCGGGCGC
>CBDVDJ010000423.1:0-3639 GCA_965372695.1 uncultured bacterium | reverse complement strand
ACGGCGGTTGACAACCATCAGCTGTACCTGGACGAGTTGGAGCGGCGGGCCGAGGCGCTGGAACTGGCCGACCGGATCGAGACGCGCTGCGCGGACATGAAAGGGCTCGACCTGGGTGGCGAGACCTTCAACCTCGTATGGGCCGAGGGATCGGCATACGTCATGGGCATCCCGGAGGCGCTGCGGGCGTGGCGTTCGTTCCTGAAACCGGTCGGCGCTCTTGGCTTCACCGAGCTGACGTGGCTCGAGGATGGTGCGCCGGACGAGTGCCGGGAGTTCTTCGCGACCGAGTACCCGCAGATGACCGACGTGGCGTCGCATCTGGCAACAATCGAGGAGCGTGGCTACGAACTGGTCGGCCAGTTCACGTTGCCCGAATCGTCATGGTGGGAGCCCTACTATGGTCCTCTGGCGGAGCGGCTGGCCGGGTACGAGGCGCCCGGCGATGACGACGACACGCAGGCTGTTCTCGGCATGATCCGAAGCGAGATCGATGTCTATCGACGATTCTCACTCTGGTATGGCTACGTGTTCTTCCTGTTGCGAACTCGGAGTTTATGAGTGAGCAGGCGCGTTTCATCCCCGGAGCCGGCTATCAACCTGGCTGAGGCAACTCAGGCGCATCACCTCCTCAGTAGAGTTCAAGCTTTGCCCAGTCCAGGGAGCCATTTTTTCCCATATCAAGAACTTATTCGGTGCCGCAGACGTCTCGTACTGTGAACTCGATGAAAGCCCGAAGCTCGAACATCTCGATACTGCTTAAACCCTGGCCAATGAAAGCTGCACCGTAAATGAAGGCGATCAACGCCAGACTGACCGGAGCCGACCACATCGTCCAGATCGGACCGTCCAGCATGAGCTGGGCGAGACCGTAGATCATCCCGCAGAGACCGAGCATTCCCAGGAGAAAGAACAGGGCCATGAATCCGGTCCATACATTGGGCCGGGGCGCAAAGCGGCCGTGCAGGACGGTACCCGCCTCGCTCTCGCGGAGCTCGAGCTCGAGGTGCGGGGAGAGAAGCGAATGACGGGCATCGGGAAAGCGCACAAACGCGAAGCTTCTGTGAACGTGGCCGCAAAACTTGGCGCCTGGAGCCTCCAACTGCTCCCGTATCCGGGAAAATACGAGCGGGCCACGGTCACAGACGGGGATCTCGAACTGTGGCCGCATGCGGGGTGGTCGAGACATCCTGTGATCGTGACCGAATTCTCCCTGAAACTCAAACAAAATCGGTTCCGGCAGACGACTGGCGCCGGGCCACGCATGGGCGACGATGTTGAGAAACGAGATGAGTCATGATAGTATCTACGCAATAAACTTATATATATGGCTCGGATGTATTCCAGATATAGTTGCGAAAGGACTTGAACAGATGAGTGAACCAGAACACGGAATAGACTACCAGACAAAAGAAGACACCATAACGGTGATCAAAAAAATCCGGGTTACGGGGAGGCACGAAGCGATAATCTTCGACAGAGCCGTGTACGGAGGAAATATCGTTCGAGAAGTGCTCGTTCACGATATTCTCAGTGGGGAAGGGGCAAAGCACGCGATGGGTGAAGTAACTGAGATACCGAACAAAGAGGATCCGTTCTTTAATCCCGCACAGTCGTTCTTCGGATATTTCAAATTCATAGAGTATATCCAATCACATAAACCTTTTCACAAAGAAGATTTCAAACTCCTGAGGGATCCCAGCCAGAGACTCTTATTGAGGACGAAACTTATCGGGGTTGATAATCTCCCTATGGATGGAGGTGATCCATTCACCGGAATAATAATCTCCGATGGTAAAGTAAGTGATGACAAACCGATGAAAGAGAGCCACGCGCGACTAAAGAAAATAGTCGGTGCGACGGATCTGTATTGCCAGGACAACGTTGAATATATGGGTCAGACCTACAACATCCGAGCGCCCAAGGGAATCGACAACGAGGATTTTGGTGGGAGGTTGTGGATCGTCGAGGGAATCAGGAAACATCTGTTCAACCTCGCCGATTCTTCACGCTTGAAGAATCTCCTTCCTTTTACCAGCCCGTATGGAAAGATCGAAGAGAATCCGCTGATTATTGCACTTACACGAGGACCCATGAGGGTCAAGCATTTCAGGAATCTACTGCGGGATGTCTATGATACCACTAACGTGACATTCGATACATGCGATAAGGAAATAGCCGGTTCTGCGCGTGTGATTGATGTGAGGACGCTTTCAATAAGATTCAGGTCAGCAAAGCCCAGAACCCGTGAAGCGTTTCTGGCGATTGAAGTGGCCCCAAGTAAATACGATGCCGATACAGGCCACTTTAAAGGACTCGAAGGCTACATGAGACCTGTACTTGTGAAGAATGTAATATTTGAAGACGTCAAGATATCGAGATGACCCGCCCTCATTAGTGGTGGGGCAGATGCCAGGCGATGGCCCTTGCTCCGTTTGATCGGGGCCACTTCAGGGTCCTCCCGCCCGATTTCGGAATGTGTCTATAAAAGTGAGACAAAATTCCTTCATGATCAGGCTGCTTTCAGCGCCTGATCCGGCTTGTTGATCCAGACCTCTCCAGGCAGTTCGGGCGGCTTGGGCATGCCCTTCACAAAACGTTCTGGATACCGCTCATAGAACGCCGCCATTACTTCCTGTCGCTTCTCGTAAACCACCTTGTCCATACCGTGATGCCGCTGCGCCGGCGTCACCAGTCCGATGCCGCTGTGGCAGTGGACGTTGTTATACCAGTCGAAGTAAGCCTGCAGGAACGCACGTGCGTCTTCGAGTGAACCAAAACGCTCCGGGAACTCTGGTTGATACTTCAACGTTTTGAACTGTGCCTCCGAGTACGGATTGTCGGTGCTGGTGTACGGTCTCGAGTGTGTTTTCGTCACGCCGAGGTCGGCCAGCAAAAACGCGACCGGCTTCGAGCGCATCGACGGTCCGCGGTCTGCGTGAACCGTCAGCTGATCCCGGCCGATGCCTTCGCGCTCGCAGGACTGACGGATCAACTCCACGGCCAGCGTCGATGATTCGCGCTGGGCCACCATCCAGCCAACAACCTTACGACTCCAAACATCCAGGAGCACGTAGAGGTAGTAGTACGTCCACTTGTGCGGACCCTTGAGCTTCGTGATGTCCCAGCTCCAAAGTCGATTTGGGCCCGCTGCCAGCAGCTCAGGGCGCTTGTACTCGGGATGCCGCAACTGGTCACGACGCTCGCGTACGGCCGCGTTCTCGGCCAGAATGCGTTCGCGCTCGGCCTCACTCAAACGCCGATGCGAACGCCGTCTCATCGGGGGCGTCTCTTTCGCAGACTTCGCCCGGTAGTAGTTCGCCCGCGGCAGGCCCACACTCCCGCACGCCTCCGCGACCGTTAGTATATCGGCTCGCTCGTCCACCAGCTTCACGAATCGCTCTCTTCGGTCTCGTCGTCGAGGGCCAGTATCTCCTGAGCTTTTTTTTGGAGTTCAAGCATTGCCTCCGCCTTGCGGAGCTTCAGCTTGAGCTTTGCGTTTTCCTTCTCGAGACACCTATACGCAGCCATGTCTACCACTTCTTTGCTCGTCGTCTTCTTCTTTGAACTCATGCTACTCCTCCAGTTTCGCCATGCGGCCAAGTGTGAGGAGTATAACCCTTCTCGACGCAGAATCAG
>CBDVDJ010000422.1:0-3641 GCA_965372695.1 uncultured bacterium | reverse complement strand
TGTACGTCGTCGGCGACGCCGGCTACGTGTTCCGCCGCGAAGACGGCGAGTGGGTACGGATGGAGACGCCCACGACGCGCAACCTCTACGCCGTGTGGGCGGTGGCCGACGACGACATCTACGCCGTCGGCGACAGTGGCACGGTGCTCCACTTCGATGGATTCGAATGGACGCTCGTCGACACTCCGACCGTGGCCAACCTCTACGGCGTGTGGGGCACGTCGGGCAACCGCGTGTTCGCCGTCGGTACCGGTGGCAACAAGATCGAGTTCGACGGCCTGGACTGGGTCCTCGAGCGGATCGACACGTGGGCCAACCTCAACGCGATCATCAACGGGTTCGTCGTGGGCGACGGCGGCAATGCATTCCAGAACGCCCAGCTCTATCCCGAGGCGAACAACCTCCGGATCACCGAGGTCGACGTGATCAACGGCGCGGTAGAAGTGACCAACACCGGCCCGCGGTTCGTCACCGGCGCCCACCCTTTCATCTACGCGGGGCGTGCCCGCTCGGGGATCCCGCCGGGAACGGTGTTCGAGGCGGGCGGTGTCCGCGTATTTCCCCTCCCCCAGATCTCGCGCGACGCGAGCGACCTCTGGCTTTACCGTACCTATCCCTTCGGCGATCCGGAAAACCTGATCCACGGACTCCAGTACGGTGACGGCGGCCCCTGGGCCTCCACAGGAGTCGCGGTCGCCGCGCGCAAGTGGTCGGGTATCGATGACGCGGTCCCGGCACCCCGGCGCGGTACGACTCTCGCGTACGATGGTTTCGGTATTACGCCGGCCGACTGGTACATCGACGAAACGCCGACGATGGGCCGCCACAACTTCACCGTGCCGGGCACGGTACCCAGGTCGCTCGTCTATCCGCTGGGAACGCAGGGCTTCGAGTCGGTATCTCTCGGCGACGAAGTGATCGCCATCGAAGACTGGCGGATCGCCAACAGCGGTGGTATCCGCGGCGCGTTCACGTCGCACGTCGTCAGGGACGAACGCTACCCCGGCGGACCGCGGGTGCGCGCGGCGATGATCCGCGACCAGGACCCGCGCGACGTGACCAACCGCGTGTTCACCCCCGTGATCCAGACACTTGCTGACGACCTTCACTACCGATGGATCGTCCGGGTCAAGGTCGCCGCGCCGACGGCGTCTGCGAACGGACCGCGCCTCATGGTTCAGCACGAAGTCGGGCTGGTATTCAGCGATCTCGAATTTGTCGACATGTGGGGGATCGAGTTTCGCCAGTACGGCGTCTACCTCGTCGTCGATAACGCCGGCGGCGAACCGGCGGAAACGCCACTCTTCGCGTACCGGTGGCCGCGGGGCATCGGTGACTGGGTGACGATAGAGATCGAGACTGATTTCTTCTCGGGCGAAGTCAGGGCGCGGGTCGACACGGCGTTGCGCGGTGTGCTGCCGATCAACCCCGTAGAGGGAACCGACGTGCACGTGTACCGCCTCTCGTACGACGGCGACGGCCCCGGCAACACGGGGACGACGCTCCTCGACCGCGTCACGATCGACGCGACCGGTGCCGTTCCGGTGTTCACCGCCGTCAGTGCCGAGGCGACGGAGACCGGCGCGGCGATCTCGTGGGACGTTGTCGAGAGTGAGCCCGTCGAGGGCTTTCGGGTGGTCCGCAGCCGCGACGGCGGCGCCGACGAAACGGTGGTCTCGGGCGACACCCCGCTCGGCGCCGATTCGAGGCACTTCGACGACACCGGTCTCGACCCCGGCCAGGTATACGAGTACTGCGTGACGGCGATCCTCCCCGGCGGCGACGAAAGTCGTTCGGCGCCGGCCACGATGACTGCAATCGACAACCGCGCGCTCGCCTTCGAGCAGGTGTCGGTCTGGCCCGTCGACCGCGACGTGTATATCTCCTGGAAGCTCTACGGCTCCGGCGACATCGACGGATTCCGCGTGTACCGCCGGCGTGACGGCGATGCCGAGCACGTGGTCAGCGGAGAAGCGCTCCTCCCCGCAGGCGAGCGGCAGCTGACCGACCGTAATCTCGAGCCCTGGCACACGTACCACTACCGCGTCGTTGCCGTCGCACCCGGAGGCGAAGAGATCCCGTCCCGGACGGCCACCGTCGAAATGCGCACCCCGGCGTTCGAGTTGACGCACGGCCGCCCCAATCCGTTCTCGAGTTCCACGTCCTTCCAGTACACGATGCCGCGCGCGGCGCCCGTGTCGGTCGCCGTCTACGACGTTCGCGGCGCACTGGTGGCGACGATTGAGGATGGTATCCGCGCGGCGGGCGTCCACACCGTCGCCTGGAACGGCCGCGACCGCAGCGGCGCCCGGGTGAGCGTCGGCACATATTTCGTCAGGCTCCAGGCGCCCGACGTGGTCCTGACCCGCAAAATCGTCCTGGTCCGCTGACCTGTATCATCGGCCAGTGTCCTGTACCCGACCGCCGTCCGGTCCCCCAGGGGCCGGGCGGCGGTTCTTTATCCGGGAGTGGAGGGCGTTTTCGGTGGATTCGGGACGGGCGAGCGGTTAGAATAAGTTCGCTATGGCAATCAACACCCAAATAGACCCTGGTACCGGCAACAGGACGCACACGGTCACCGGCGACATCATGCTGGACGAAGTTCTCAAGACGCTCGAGGAAACCTACGCCCACCCGGACTTCCGGTCCGAGGCGGGCGCCGTCTGGGACCTGACCGCGGCGAACATAGATATAGCTACCGAGGATGTCCGCCACATTGCCGATTTCGTCGGCAAGCTCGTCGGCGACGACGCGCCGGGAAAGGCCGCCCTCCTCGTGTCGAGCGAGATCGAACCCGGTATCGTCAAGATGTACGAGTCGATCCTGAGCGGCCAGTCGAGCAAGCCGATTGTTGTGTTCCAGGACATGGACGAAGCGCAGCGCTGGCTGACCAAGACCGACTGAGTGCTGTTCTCCAATGCGTTTCCCGACTCCGGCCCATTCGCAGTGGGTCCGTCGCGCGCTTCTTGACTCACGCGGTATCAGCGCCGTGTTTATTCCTGGCTCAGTGACTTCGAGCGTCGTAGTGATAGTCGACTTTGGCGAGATATCCGCCGGAAAATACATTGGTCCGTAGTGCTACGTCGCCTTCCCGGTGTTCTGACAGCCCGCCGACAAGCAGCCCGATGTTCCCCGTGGAATTCGCAAGGTGTTCCTGTACGATCTCCGTCAGGTCCACCCGGATTCTTCGATCCTCCCCCGGTGGGACATTGAAGACGAGGTGCGTATTCAGGTTCTGTTGAATCCCGCTCAAAGAGCCGGTATACGCACCGTCCAAAACTACCACTTCGATCACGGGGACCTTTACGGATTCCTCATCCCTCAAAACGCCGTCGGCGTCTACGTGTATTTCGAGAACAACACCGTAGAGTTTCTTTCCTTTCACCACGTCGGGGACCGGAACCTGAAGTGAATAGTAAGAACCTCTTGCCGTGTCCTCATGCGCGTATGTGGTCAGGTTCGAGCTGTCGAGATAAACCGTGGTTTTCTTTGCGTTTCCAGAGGACGTAAATAAAACCGTAAGCATGAATACTATCAATAGTAACAAATGTCGTTGGTTTCGCATCGTGGCGCCTCCCGGTGGCTCACTTGACAAGAACGATTTTCCTGGTCTTTGTAAATGATCCCGCCGTCATCCGCAC
>CBDVDJ010000421.1:0-3649 GCA_965372695.1 uncultured bacterium | reverse complement strand
CCCGGCCAGGCGAGCGAGATCGAATGGTCCGACTCGCGCGCCACGCGCTCTATAAATTCGCGCTCGACGCGGACACCGGCCACGATCCACCAGCGGCCGCCCCCCAGGCGGAACGAATCGACGCGGGCGAGGGCCAGAAACGGCTCGTCGGGTGCCCGGGCGAGGATGAGTGCCGTCCTGCCCGGCGAGGCGGCGAGCTGGCGAGGTACTTCCGGGTCGACGCGGTCGAACTCGTTGCGGAAGTGACCCGAACTCACGATACGACCGGCGGGATCCTGGATCTGAAGCATCGAAAGCCCGGTAAGACGCATCGCGCTGCTCGCGTAGTCGAGGAGGTACCGGCGCTCGTCCGGCGACCGGTCGACCGCGGCGGCGCGGAATCGGTTGTCGTTCACGACGGCGCCCCGGATGATCTCGAGCGAAACCGCGATCTCGTTGCTTTCGGTGGCCAGGTCCTCGCCGATCACCGCGACGAGCCCATCGACACGGCGTTCGTATTGCCCCGTCAGCCGGTTCGTCATCTCGAAGCGTACGATCAGCGCCAGCGCCAGAAGGGGCACTAATACCGCCACCAGCATGACGAACAACAGGCGGGAGCGAAACGTCATGGCAGATTGTCTCCCGCCTTCTTCCAACCGTACAGCAGCACACCGCCGAATCCGTCCACAGCCGCTCCGGTTTTTTCGGGATTCGCAATGAGCGTGGGCCGGGTATCGACCAGCGGGACCAGCGCATCGCCGAGTGACGACCCGAGCGTGTTCAGCCACAGGATCGTCGAGAAGAACAAGTGCGCTTCGACGCAGGGGTCGGGAACGTGGAGCGGCAGCGCCAGTATGTAAGCGAAGTCGTTTCCGAACCGAAGACTCCTGGAGAACTCGTGGGGGTCGAGCCCGGCGGCGCTGAAGGGTCGAGGCGCATAATCGGAATCGACGGGGGCACCCGACAGATCCGCATTCCCGTCCTCGGACAGCGCGACGATTCTTTCCGCCAGCCCGCGGGCCACCGGGTCGGTGGCATCGTAAACGATCCGGCGCGATTCCGAGAAGAGCGGTTCGTGCGGGAATTCCAGATGCGGGGTGAACGGCGGCCAGTCGCCGCTGCAGTCGCCGGCCTCCTCCCACCACGAAGGCCCCGTGTGTTCGCGCGCCTCGACCCGAATGGCGTCGGCGGCGAGTTCCGCGCGCACGTCTTCGAGGACCGCCGGCGGATCGGCGCCTTCGCGGAGCCGGCGGACCCTCGCCGTAGACAGAAACGCGTACGTCCGGTCCCACGGCAGCGCCTCTATCGAGAAGCGGCGCCGCGTGCGTGCGTAATCGATGACATCCGGATCCGAGGTGATCATCACATCTACGGTTTCGTCGAGAAGGTCGCGGGCCTCACCGGCGACGGCCGATACGAACCGGATCGCCGGGCCGCTGCGGCCGAATGCCGGCCGAATCACCAGTGAACGGCGTCCCGCCCCCGCTTCGCCGGGCACCCGCTCGAACGGTCCGGACCCCACCGGCCAGCGGGATTCATAGGACGGCGCCGCGACCGCAAACCGCGGCGACGCGAGCAGCCGTGGCGCGTCGTCGTATTTCTGGTTGAAGTACAGGACCGCGGTCGACTCGCTCTCGACAACGATCGAATCGATAATGGCGTTGAACCGGGGCAGGTCCCCCATCGTCGTTTTCCACCACCATTCCACGTCCCACGCCGTCACCGGCCGGCCGTCGTGAAACTCCCGGTCCGGATCGAGTTCGAACGTCCAGCGCCGCCCGCCGTCGCGCTTCTCCCACGACGTCGCCAGGGCGCCGCGCACTTCGCCGGTACAGTCGAGAACCGTCAGGGTCTGAAAGAGGTGCCCGTACACCAGCCACTCGGCGCCGTTGCCCGGTACGGGGGCATGACCGGCGCCGACGGGGCCGAACACCGCCACCGTCACCGTGTCGGGAACATCCACGGGCTGGGGCATCAGTTCACACGCGGGCGGCACCACCCAGGCCGGCTCGAGCGCCTGGCGCTTTACGCAACCGGTAACGGTGATGGTGGCGGCCGCGGCGAGCGCGATCACTCTCTTTATATCAATTGGACGCATACCTGGAATATATAACCCCAAAACAGACCCTGGTGTCAAAAAGCCCTTTGCCGCGGCCCTTGTGTTGTACAATCGTCACGACCGCCGAATCGAGCGCAGATCTTCCACGCACCACCGAAGGAGCGTCATGAGAGCACCCGTTATCATCGCCGTATTGATCCTCGCAGCCGCCGTCAGCGCCGTCAACGCGCCCGCCGACGTCCCCGTGGGGACTTTTTCCATCGTCGCCTTCGACGCCCGCACGCAGGAGCTGGGCATCGCCGTGCAGTCGCGGGCCTTCAGCGTCGGCGGCGGCGTGCCGTGGTCCGAGGCGGGCGTGGGGGCGATCGCCACCCAGGCCTCGACCAACGAGTCGTTCGGGCCCCGGGGCCTGGAGATGCTGAGATCCGGCATGACGGCGGGGCAAGTTCTCGAGGAGCTCCTCGCCTCGGATCCCGGGCGTGAGAACCGCCAGGTCGGGATCGTCGGCGCGGAGGGAAAGTCGGCATCCCACACCGGGTCGAAGTGCCTCGACTGGGCGGGCGACACCACGGCCCCCGGACTTTCCGTCCAGGGAAACATCCTCGCCGGTCCTGACGTCGTGTCCGAAATGGTCCGCGCGTTCAACGAAACCGGCGGCGAACTCGCCGAGCGTCTGATCGCCGCGCTCCACGCGGCCCAGGCCGCCGGCGGAGACAAACGCGGACAACAGTCCGCCGCTCTCCTCGTCGTACGACCCAGCGACGAGTACCCCGAGTACCGCACACGCTACATCGACCTCCGCGTCGAGGACCACGCCGACCCCATCAACGAACTCGAACGCGTGTTCCGCATCCACCAGGCGAGCGATCTGTTGCGCGCCCACCTGCGCTACGCGGCGCACTACGACACCACCGGCAACGCCGAAGCCGCCACCCTCGAGCGCGAGCGGATCGGCGAGACACTCGTCCGCGCCCTCGCCGACGAGAACACGAGCGCCGGATCGCTCAACGCGCTCGCCTGGTACTGCGCCACCGCCGACATGTACCTCGACGAATCGCTCGAGGCGGCCACCCGGGCCGTCGCGCTCGAGCCCGACAACTCCGGCACCCTCGACACCCTCGCCGAAGTGTTGTTCCGTCTCGGACGCAAAGAAGAAGCGGTGGAAACCATCGACCGGGCGCTCGCCATCGACCCCGGCGACGAATACCTGCAGGGCCAGAGAAAGAAGTTTCTCGGGGAATAATCACTCTGTGCACCGATTCACCGGCAACAAAAAAATAACCGGCCGGGAAGAATCCCGGCCGGCTATTTGTCAGTGTCGCTTTCTGCTTTCACTAGTCACCGCAGTCCTGATAGAAGTCCCGGTCGATCCAGGCAACGCGGCGACGGTCCTGCCGGTACCACTTGCGCTTTGCCCAGTGCCGCTGATCGCGCAGGAAACGATTCCAGGATCGCTGGTTCATCGCCGCACGAATCGCCGGCCGCGGCAATTCGAGCCAGCGCCCGATCTCGACCCAGCGGTACCCGTGGCGTCTGAGGTCGAGCAGATCGTAGGACGGCACGCCCGTGTAACGCGCCAGCCGCACAGCGATGCGTCGATCGCGTCGATCG
>CBDVDJ010000420.1:0-3651 GCA_965372695.1 uncultured bacterium | reverse complement strand
CTCGAGGCGATGCGTGCCGGGTCGGAGTTGCTCGACACGCTCAGCGCGGAACGAGTCCAGGATGAACTGACGAAGACGCTGACTCGCTGCGACCTGCCGGGCGGCGCGTTCCAGGCGATGCACGATATCGGCGCACTGAAAGAAATCCTTCCCGAGCTCGACCGATGCGCCGGCGTCACCCAGAACGAATACCACATCGACGACGTGTTCGTGCATTCGCTCAAGACTTGTGACTTCGCTCCCCGGCGAAATCTCGCCGTGCGGTGGGCGGCGCTGCTGCACGACGTCGGCAAGGTTGACAGCAAGCGGACCGTCACCGACGAAAAGCTCGGCGATCGCGTCGTGTTCTACGGGCACCAGATATCGAGCGCCGAAACCGCCGCCCGGGTGTTGAAGCGCCTGCGCTACCCGAACGACTTCGTCAAACGCTGCGAAAACCTCATCCGGCACCACATGTTCAACTACGAACCGGCGTGGAGGTCGGCGACCGTCCGCCGCTTCATTCGGCGTGTCGGCAGCGATAATCTCGAAGATCTGTTCGCGCTTCGCCGTGCCGACGCCGCCTCTCGGGGGCCGGGGGAAAAGTCGGAAGGGCTCGAAGAGCTCGAGAGCCGGATCCGCGCCGAACAGGAAGCCCGGCACGGGACCTCGATTGCGGACCTGGCCGTCGACGGCCGCGACGTGATGCGCGAATGTGGATTGAGCGGTGGTCCCGGGGTGGGAAGGGCCCTCAACGAACTGCTCGAGGCGGTTCTGGAGGATCCGGAACTGAACGAGAGGGAAACTCTGCTCGGAATGCTGAAACGCCGGGAACGCGGGACGGACGGGTAGGATATAAAAAACAGAAAGCTCGTGTAAGCGGTGTCAGAAGAGTCCTTCTTGGTAGGTGTTGAGGTTGGCCCTCGCCAAAAAGGTCGAGTAGGTATTTGGGGCAAATCTAATCTTACAGCGAGCTTTCTGTATCTAAAAGTTAGCCGCGTCGGCAGACCGTGTCAATCGTTTTATTTTATTGGCCCTTAAGGTCGTCTTTTGTTAGATTTACACTTGATGGACGACGAACAATTTCTCACCACGATCAACAAAGTCACCGCCGACAACCGCCTCCGGCTGCCGGTGATTGACTCGGACCGCCCCTCCGGTGAGGCGGTAGCGGCCTGGGCCGGGTTTCTCGAACTGTGCGTCAAGAAGGGCATCAGAATGTCGGATTCGAGATGGACGAACCTGGCGCTCGCGAGAAACAACCCGGTGACAGTGTTCGAGTTACACGGCGTGACGGGTGAGCCCCGTGACCCCGATTTCCGGGTGGGGCTCCAGCTCCTCATGGGATTGCTCGAGACGGACAACGCAGAGTGACAAATCCGGGAGACAAGGCTGACAACATGTCAGTCATTCTGTCATAAGTAACGTCCCGATCCCGCGGGATTCGGCGCTTCCAACCAACCCGTTTTTATAACCACCTGTATTATAACCAGTTAGGGGATTACCTCTCATTGGCACGAACATTGAGTATAGAAAGCGGGGGCAACGTCCGCCCTCGACGGGCTGCGGAAGCCCGAATGACAACCGAAAACAACTATATGAACCTGTTTACGACACGAGATCCAAAAAGGAGTGATTGATAATGGGAAAGACAATAGGAATCGACCTGGGAACGACCAACTCGTGCCTCTCGATCATCGAGGGCGGCGAGCCCAAGGTCATCCCCAACCCCGACGGGGGACGGACGACGCCGTCCGTCGTGGCATTTACCAAGGACGGTGAGCGGCTGGTCGGGCAGCTCGCCAAGCGCCAGGCGATCACCAACCCGGTGAACACCGTGTTTTCCATCAAGCGGTTCATCGGGCGCAAGTACAGCGAAGTGACGAGCGAACTGAAAACGATCCCGTTCGAGGTGGTCGCGGGCTCCGAGGGCCAGGTCGAGGTGAAAATCGAGGACAAGACCTATCGGCCCGCCGAGATCTCGGCAATGGTGCTCCAGTACCTCAAGGGCGCGGCCGAGGCCTACCTCGGCGAAGCAGTTTCCGACGCCGTCATCACGGTGCCCGCGTACTTCAATGACAGCCAGCGCCAGGCGACCAAGGACGCCGGCAAGATCGCGGGCCTGACCGTCAAGCGGATCATCAACGAGCCGACCGCCGCGGCGCTCGCCTACGGACTCGACAAGAAGTCAGACCAGACGATCGTGGTATTCGACCTCGGCGGCGGCACCTTCGACATTTCGATACTCGAAATCGGCGACGGCGTCTTCGAAGTCAAGTCGACCAACGGCGACACCCACCTCGGAGGCGACGACTTCGACAAACGGCTCATCGACTATCTCATCGCGGAGTTCAAGAAGGAGCAGGGAATCGACCTGAGTGCCGACCCGATCGCGCTCCAGCGCCTCAAGGAAGCCGCCGAGCGCGCCAAGTGCGACCTGTCGTCGTCGATGCAGGCCGACATCAACCTGCCGTTCGTTACGGCCGACCAGTCGGGTCCCAAGCACTTGAACATCAAACTGACCCGGGCCAAATTCGAACAACTGGTCGAAGACCTGGTCGAGCGCACCGTCGGCCCGTGCATGAGCGCGATGGAAGACGCCGGTCTGTCCAGTTCGGATATCGACGAAGTGATACTCGTCGGTGGATCGACGCGGATGCCGATGGTGCAGGAGCGGGTCAAGGCGCTCTTCGGCAAGGAACCGCACAAGGGAATCAACCCCGACGAGGTCGTCGCGGTCGGCGCCGCTATCCAGGCGGGTGTACTGACCCACGAAGTTCACGACGTGCTTCTGCTCGACGTGACGCCGCTCTCGCTCGGAATCGAGACGCTGGGCGGGGTCATGACGAAGCTCATCGATCGCAACACGACGATCCCGACCAAAAAGAGCGAGATCTTTTCGACGGCGGCCGACGGGCAGACGGCGGTCGATATCCACGTCCTGCAGGGCGAACGCCAGATGTCTCTGGACAACAAAACGATCGGGCAGTTCCAGCTTGCCGGCATCCCGCCGTCGACGCGCGGCGTACCCCAGATCGAGGTCACGTTCGACATCGACGCCGACGGCATCCTGCACGTGACGGCCAAAGACAAGGCGACGGGCAAGGAGCAGAAGATCATCATCAAGGCGTCCAGCGGATTGAGCGAAAGCGAGATCGACCGTATGGTCCAGGATGCCGAACAGATGAAGGAATCGGACAACGCCACGCGCGAGAAAGTCGACGCGCGCAACGCCGCCGACACGCTCGTGTACCAGACGGAGAAGAACATCAAGGAGTACGGCGACAAGCTCGACGCGGCAGACGCCCAGAAGCTCGAGTCGGGCATCGAAGAGATCCGTAACGCTCTCAAGACCGACGAGACCTCCGACATCAAGGAAGCGGCGGACAAGCTCAACGCCACCTGGCAGGAGGTCGCTCAGCGGATGTACCAGTCGGCGTCGGCCGAGACCGACGGCCAGGCCGGCCACCAGGCCGGAGCCGAGGGCGGGCCCCAGCCCGGCGACGCGGGTGACGGTGCCCAGGGGGCCGGCCCCCAGGGGGCCGGGGAAGAAGTCGCCGACGCCGAGTACGAAGTGATCGACGACGAAAAGGACGAAAACGAAGACAAGGCATCCAAAACGGGTTAGTCCGGTCTTCATTCCCACAACGGGAACCGCTCTGCTGCGGCGGT
>CBDVDJ010000419.1:0-3662 GCA_965372695.1 uncultured bacterium | reverse complement strand
CGGCGATATCCATGTCGGCGTCGAGGCGGAAATCGCTGCCCCGGTATTTGTCCCGCAACCGGGCGACATACGATGCCGCCTTGTCCTCCTGCCCCAGTTTCATCGCGTTCTTTGCGGCCAGATAGAGCATTTCGTCCATGTGGTCGCTTTTGTGGTACTCCTCCATGAACGACTCGAGCGCGGCGAGCGCTTCGACTTCCATTTCCCAGGCCGACCACGAACGCGCCTGCACGTAGAGGGCTTGTTCCTTCTGGTCGGTCCGCGGCAGTTTGACGAGCAGGGTGTCGACGGTCTCAATCGCGTTCTCGTACTCCCGGATCGCGTACTGCGACCGCGCGACGATCATATAGGCGTCGTCCACGTGGCGGCTGTCGGGGTACTTGGCAATCATCGCCCGGGATTTTTCGATCGCCGAACGGTACGTGTCGGCCTGCTGGCGGGAGACGGTTCCGTCGCGCTGCTCGGGCATCTCCTCGGCATCCTTGTACTTCGCCTTGGCGTTGTAGAGCATGTTGTAGTAGGCGCACCCACCCCCGGCCAGAAGGCCGGCCACCAGGCCGGCCAGCAGGCCGGCCAGGACCACGGCGGCGAGCGCGGGCACGACGGCAGGTCGCCGCCGCGGCAACTTATTCAATTCGGGCTGTCTCATGAGTTCGGGTCTGCCAGGGGGGGACGAATCCCCCTAAATATGGCACCTAAACGCTTTTGAGGGAAGCGGTAACGCTAACCCCTTCCAGTATAGTATGTTTCACGCACCCGTACACCTGTTGTCCGCTGAACGCCGAGTTCTTCGACTTGCTGTAAAATTTCCCGGGGTCCACGGTCCAGGCCTCGTCCGGGTCGAACAGCACCAGGTCGGCCGCCTCGCCGGTCTTGAGCCGTCCCGCCCGGATTCCCATCGCGTCGGCCGGTTTATGCGTGATCAACGCGAGCGCCTCGGGCAGACTCATGTGGCCCGCGCGGACCAGGTGCGTCACGACCAGCGATAAAGTCGTCTCGAGGCCGATCGTCCCGGGCGGCGCATACTGGAACTCCACCTCTTTTTCCTGCGCCGCGTGGGGCGCGTGGTCGCTGGCGATGCAGTCGAGAGTGCCGTCCTTGAGCCCTTCGATGATTGCTTCACGGTCGTCACTCCCGCGCAGCGGCGGGTTGATCTTGAGGTTGGTGTTGTACGTTTCCAGGTCCTTGTCTTCCATACATATATAATGTGGCGCCGTTTCCGCCGTAACGGGGAGCCCCTTGCGTTTGGCTTCGCGGAGCAGCTCGACCGAGCCCCGTGTCGACATGTGGGAGGCGTGGAAACGCGCCGGCACCGATTCGAGAATCAGCAGATCGCGCGCGAGACAGATCTGTTCGCTGTGCGCCGGGATACCGGCCAGCCCCAGCCGCGTCGAGTGAAACCCCTCGTGCATGAGGCCATACCCCGACGCCGACACGTCTTCGCAATGCTCGGCGAACGGTATCCCGCAGTGGGCGGCGTACTCGAGAACCCGGCGCGCCATCCCCGCATTCGGCACGGGCGCCCCGTCGTCGCTCACGGCAATCGCTCCGGCATCCACGAGTTTGTGGTACTCGGTGAGCTTCTCGCCCTTGCGGCCGACCGTCGCCGCCGCCACCGGGTACACCCGGGCGAAACCCGCCATTCGCGCCTGCTTGATAATAAATTCGACGACGCTGCGCTCGTCGATCGCGGGATTGGTGTTGGGCATGCACGCCACCGAGGTAAATCCGCCGGCCGCCGCCGCCATCGTTCCCGTGCGGATCGTTTCCTTGTACTCGTAGCCGGGTTCCCGCAGGTGGACGTGGATGTCGACGAACCCCGGCGCCAGGTGCAGGCCTCCCCCGTCGTAGACGGGTGCGGTCGCTCCCATGGGGGGTTCCGGTCCCTCACCGACCAGGTCGATTTTTCCCGCCTTTATAATGACGTGCCCCGGGAACGACTTCTTCGCTTCCGGATCCACGACCGTTACGTTGGTAATGACGCAGTCGTTTGCCGCGTCCGGTATCATCTTGTCGATTGAGTTCATTTGCTTCAGACCTCTGCGTCGGTTATGGCTCTAATTTCACTTTTTCTGATTTCGTTTCCGGCGCCTCTCCGCCGCTGAGCAGATACAGCACCGCCATCCTCACCGCGACTCCGTTGGTCACCTGTTCCAGAATGACCGACCGGTCGCCGTCGGCAACCTCCTGACTGATTTCCACGCCGCGATTCATTGGTCCCGGGTGCATAACGATGCAATCCGGATTCGCCAGCGCGAGCACCTCTTCGTTGACACCGAACACCCGGGCGTACTCGTCTAGGCTGGGAAAGAGACTCGTCTCCTGCCGCTCCAGCTGGATGCGGAGAATGTTGAGGGCATCCGCCCCCTCGACCGCGCGGCGCAGATGGGGCTCTACGGTAACACCCAGCTGTTCGAGGTGCGGCGGCAGCATCGTGGGCGGGCCGCACACGGTGACGTCGGCGCCCAGCGTGACGAGACCATAGATGTTCGAGCGCGCGACCCGGCTGTGCATGATGTCACCAATCAGGGCCACCTTGCGGCCCTTCACGTCGCCCCATTTCTCCCTCAGTGTGAAGATATCGAGCAATCCCTGCGTGGGGTGTTCGTGGGTGCCGTCGCCCGCGTTGATGACGGCGGCGTCGACAACCCGTGACAGGAAATGAGGGGCGCCCGAGGCGCCGTGGCGCATGACGAGCATGTCGACCTTCATCGCCTGTATGTTATTCGCCGTGTCGCGCAGGGTTTCGCCCTTCTTCACGCTGCTCGTCGACGCCGAAAAATTGACCGCGTCGGCGCTGAGCCGCTTTTCCGCCAGTTCGAAACTGATTCTCGTACGGGTGCTCGGTTCGAAGAACAGGTTGGCGATGGTTTTACCCCGCAGCGCGGGGACTTTCTTGACCGGCCGCTCGGAAATTTCCTTGAACGATTCGGCCGTATTGAGGATGAGGTTGATTTCCGCGGCGCTCATCCCTTCGAGCCCGAGCAAGTGTTTTCGTTGGAGTGTTCTCATTCTGGTTTCTCCGCGAGTATGACTTCGTCGACGTCGTCCAGTTCCGCCAGGTGCACCTCGACCAGTTCGTTTTCCGCCGTCGGAACGTTTTTGCCCACGTAGTCGGCCTTGATCGGGAACTCCCGGTGTCCGCGGTCGACGAGGACGGCCAGCTGGATGCGCCTCGGCCGTCCGAAATCGATCAGTTCATCGAGCGCCGCCCGGATGGTGCGCCCCGTGTAGAGGACGTCGTCGACGAGGACGATGATCTTGTCGTTGATGTCGACCTTGATTTCCGTCACCCCGACATGGGGCTTCTGCCATCGCTGCTGAAAGTCGTCCCGGTAGAGCGTGATGTCGAGAATTCCGGTGGGAACGGGCTGGCCCTCTATCTGTTCGATGTAGCCGGCGATACGGTCGGCCAGGTAGACCCCGCGGCGCCGGATCCCGACGACCACGATGTTGTCCACGCCGGCATTTCTTTCGACGATCTCGTGGGCGATCCGCTTGACGGCCCTGTGAATCTGGTCGCGATCCATCAAAACGGCCTTGCGCTGGATATCCAAGATATCTCCTTTGGGTGTTGGTGGGTGGATCCGGCCTGGTACGGGAGAGCGGGCAAAAAAAGCCCCCCGGGGATACAGGGGCAAGACAGAGGGACACATTACACC
>CBDVDJ010000418.1:0-3664 GCA_965372695.1 uncultured bacterium | reverse complement strand
CACCAATTCGACGTTCGAATCGATCAACCGGATCGTCGACACGTTTCCGGCGGGCCAGCAGAGCCAGGTGCGCGCGCAGCTGGCGTTCGTACTCGAGGGAGTGGTGTGTCAGCAGCTCATTCCGAAGTCGATGGGCAAAGGACGAACGATGGTGGCGGAAATCATGATTTGTACGACGGCCATCCGGGCAACGATCCGCGATGACAAGGTACACCAGATTTACGGATTGATGCAGGCCGGGCAGAAGTACGGCATGCAGACGATGAACCAGGGATTATTCCACGCCTATATGCAGAACCAAATCTCCCTGGACGAGGCGATGAGGCGCAGCCACGACACGCAGGAACTGGGACAGATGCTCGGGGAAAAAGTCAGCCTGTAGGGCTGCCCGGGCGAAATGGTAACCAAGGCAGGCGGACGAGCTGAAGTAAACAGCGAACTAAATCGATGCGAGGTTCGGCCTTGTGCAAGGCCGGGTTCGAGTCGGTACCCGATTCAGGGGGTATAACATGGCGACAATGTATATGTGGAAGGGCAAGAGCCCGAGCGGTGAGATCCTGTCCGGCGAATACGCCGCGGATACGAAGGAGGATCTCATCGGCTATCTCCGTAAGCGGAAGATCATCATAACTTCCGTGCGCGAAAAGAGTAAAGAATTCAACATCACCATGCCGTGGGAGAAGAGGGTGTCCGTCAAGGACCTCGGCGTGTTCACACGCCAGTTCGCCACGATGATCAACGCTGGTCTGCCCATGGTGCAGTGTCTCGATATTCTCGCCTCGCAGACGGAAAAACCGTACTTCCGGCAGAGTATCGCCGCGGTGATGAGCGACGTCGAAGGCGGCTCGACACTGGGTGAATCGATGGGCAAACACCCGACCATCTTTTCACGCCTGTTCGTGAACATGGTGGAGGCCGGCGAGGCGGGCGGTATTCTCGATCTGATTCTCAATCGGCTCGCTGTGTACCTTGAGAAAGCCGACCAGCTGCAACGCAAGATCAAGAGCGCGATGACCTATCCCACGGTCGTCTGCGTGGTCGCCACGGGCGCGACGATCTTTATGCTGATGTTTATCATTCCGACCTTCGCCAGGATGTTCGAGGACTTCGGCGGAAAGCTGCCGATGCCGACGCAGATCGTCATGATGTTCAGCGATTTTCTCCGCGCCTACTGGTATATCCTCGTAATCAGCGCCGTTGGCATAACCATCGCCTTCAAGCGGTTCTATAAAACCAACGTGGGCAAAACCAAAATAGACGGCTTGATGTTGAAGATACCGATACTCGGCATGGTTCTGCGCAAGGGCGCCGTGGCGCGGTTCACGCGCACGCTGGGTACGTTGATCTCCAGCGGTGTTCCGATTTTGAACGGCCTCGATATCACCGGCAAAACGTCGGGTAACAAGGTCATCGAGGATGCAGTGATGGAAACCAGGGAAAGCATCAGCCAGGGTAACACGATTTCGGATCCTTTGAAGAAGAGCGGTGTGTTTCCCCCGATGGTTACCTCGATGATCGCCGTCGGCGAACAGACGGGTGCGCTGGACGAGATGCTCGAGAAGATCGCCAACTTCTACGACGACGAGGTCGATACGGCGGTTGATGCTTTAACAGCGGTCATCGAGCCGGCCATGATCGTGGTCATGGGCGGTGTCGTGGGTGGGATGCTCATCGCGATGTATCTGCCGATGTTCAAGTTGATCAACGTCGTGTCCGGAGGTAACTAGAAATATGACCGACCCTGCGGCGAGGGTCTCTCCGGGCGAGCGAGAAATAATCTACAGGTTCCTGGTACTCAGGATGATCGTGACCACCTTTGTGGTGGGCGCGGGCATGATGATCATCCAGGTAACCAACGATACGTTTCCGGTGCGTCCGCTCTACCTGCTGCTTGCCGTGAGCACGCTGACAGGTGGGGCGGCGTACCTCGGGTTTCGTTCAGGAGTGCCCCACCGCCTGGGACTGTGGGTCCTGATGGTTTCCGACCTCGTGATCGAGGCGGCGATCATTCACTACGCGGGCGGCGTCGCCAGTCAGTTCACACTCATCTACTGTCTCACCATCGTGGCGGCCGCGTTCCTGCTCGACATGGCGGGTGGGTTGGCAACGGCGATCATCGCTTCGACCTTTTTCGTTCTGTACGGGATCGTGGAAACGGTCGGTTTGATATCGCCGCCGGGCAGGGAGATGCTGGCCGTCCTGCCGAGGTCGCTGGGTGTGCTCCAGGTCTACATGCACGTCCTTACGTTCTTCCTCGTCGGCGCCGTGGGAGGATATCTGGCCCGCCGCATCAGAATGAAGGGCCGGGAACTGAAAAGCGCCGAGAGTGAACTGCAGCAACTCAAAATTGATACGGATTTTATATTGAACAACATGAGCAGCGGTATTCTGGTCGTCGATACCAACCGGGTCGTTGTTACGATGAATCCGGCGGCGGAGGAAATCCTCGGTATCGACAAAAATGACGTCTTGTTGAAAGACGTGGATGCCGCACTCGGCGAATACGCCCCGGAGTTGACCAACGTGCTTTCCGATGCGCTGAACGAGGAAAAGAGCAAGTATCGGCACGAGATCATGATCGAGGCGGGCGAATGCCACACGCCGCTGGGGACGAGCATCTCGCTGTTGCTCGACGCCGACGGCTCCAAGCGCGGGGCTATCTCGGTGTTCCAGGATCTCACCGAGGTTCAGGAAATGCGCGAACGCATCCGCAAAGCCGATCGCCTCGCGGCGATCGGCGAGCTCTCGGCGGGAATCGCCCACGAACTGAGAAATCCCCTGGCGTCGATCAGCGGGTCGATCGAGATGTTGGCGAGTGACCTCGAGCTGGGCGGCGAAAACCGCCGGTTGATGAACCTCGTCATGCGCGAATCGGACCGTCTCGACCATATCATTGCCGACTTTCTCGAGTTTGCGCGCCTGCGCACGCCGCGCAAGAGCATTGTGTCGGTCACCAACTGCCTCGAAGAAGTAATCGTTCTTCTGGTGAACAACGTCGACAAGAGCGGCGACGTCGAGATCGAGTTCCTCAACCACGCCGGCGAGGTCCAGGTCAACGTCGACGACGAACAGCTTCGCCAGGTGTTCACCAACCTCGCCGTCAATTCCTGCGAGGCGATGCACGGCGAAGGACGTCTGCGGATACTGGCGGGGCAGGAGGAGCCGGGCTGGCTCACCATCACGTTTCGTGACGAGGGACCGGGGATCGAGGACGACGACGTCGAACGGCTGTTCGAACCATTTTTTACGACCAAAGACGGGGGGACCGGGTTGGGGCTCGCCATCGCCAACCGAATCGTGGAAGCGCACGGCGGGACGATAGGTTTCAGGAACAGACCGGGTGGGGGGGCGGAGTTTTCCGTCGCACTTCCCGTTGGAAAGGAAAAGGACAAGAACGCCGATACGGCCGCACCCCGTGCCCGGGAAGCGCGTGCCGTGCCGGCGACGACGAATTGAGCCTGGTTACACGGACAGCCGGTTGATGGAGCGCAGGAGCAGCCGGCGCCGGATGTCGGGTTCGGACCCGCGCGCGTGCTCCTGTTCTTCACGCGCCCGCTCGGGGATGCGGAAGCCCAGCTCGAGCTCGAGCCCGCCCGTGAACGCGGTCGCGTTGAGGAGCCGGTGTGCGCGGATGTGTGCGCGCTGCTCGCGTGTGAGCTCCTGG
>CBDVDJ010000417.1:0-3686 GCA_965372695.1 uncultured bacterium | reverse complement strand
TAGTGCGGACAGTCGGGCGGCAGGTCCTGGATCTCGGGCGGAACGGCGGTGGCCGCCTGCCACGGTCCCGACGGTCCGCCGGCCCGATACCACACCGCCTCGTCGCAGCAGTAGTATTCGCCGCTTATCAGGAATACGGCTTTGTCGGTGTTGACGGCATAGGCGACGGCGTCCGAGCACGTCTGGAACTGGGGGTCGCCGTCGTACGTCACCGTGGTCGTCGCCGTCTTGCGGTCGACTTCGGCGGTCTGGGGAATGGTGTTTTCAAGCACCGCTTCCTTCGACTCCATCGTGCCGGGGACGCTGGCGAGCACCTGTCCCATGTCGGAGTCGGCGCCGATGTTGGCAAAGTCGGCGGGAACCTGGTGGCGGTCGACGTATTTCCAGTCGCCGTCCTGGAGCGAACCTGCCGTGTACCATCGGCCGGATACGAGGATGTAGTAGGTCTGGCTGGCGAGGTCCATCAGAATGTCGGTCTCGGTGTTTTCCACGAAGAGGAGCTGTGTGCCCTGGAGCGGTGAGAATGTCGGCTCGCCTTCGGTCAGGATGAGTTCGGCGGGGCGGGTGCGAACGATGATCGCGGGAGGCCCGGAGTCACCGGCATCTTCGGGCTCCTCTTCGGGCGTTTTCCCTTCGGCCTGTTGCGCCTGGTCCTGTGCGACCTCTTCGTCGATCGCCTTCGAGACCTTTGCCACCTCGGACGGCAGTTTTTCCGTCGCCGTCCACGGCCCCATCACGTCACCCGACGAGTACCAGTATTTGTCGCCACGCAGGAAGTACTGCTTCGACCCCGGATCGAAGGCGATGAAAAAGGGCGTGTTGGCCACGTACTGGAGGTTGTAGCCGTCCATGTCCGCGAGCTTCGGGTCGCCGTCGATAATGACGAGCACGGCGGGACTCTCGGAGAAAATCATCTCGGGCGGGTCGTTGTTGAACATCGCCGCGTCGCCTTCTTCCAGGTCGGCCGCCTCCACGGTCGCCAGAAATTCGTCGAGGCTGACGCTTATTTCCCACTTGGGGATTTCGCTTTCGAGGTATCCGGACAGCTTCTCGACCTGGGCGTCGTCCAGAGTGGGGAACTGGGCCGCCGTCACTTTGAGGTCGAGGCACGAAATCGTGCGGGCGTCGAGGTCGGTCGACATCCGCGCCTCGAACCACATGGCGCCGAACATGGTTTCGCTCTCGCCCGTCATGGTGACGGATACGGCGGCGCGCGCCTCGAGGATGTTTCCCTGGTACGACTCGAACTGGGGCTGGTAGATGATGATCTGTGCCTCGGTGGCGTCGAGTTGCATGGGCCACCGTGGCGCGTCGTCACCGTCCTGCGCGGCTGCCGCCGCGGGCGCGAAAATGGCGAGTGCCAGCGCCGCCGCGACCACGGGCCATTTTGATACCGACTTGAAACCGCTCATTATAATATTCCTTCAGGCTCGAGGGGGGGGCACGCGGAAACTCCACCAGAGACTATAAAAGGCGGAGGGAACGCGGTCAACGGACAAGCCGTCACGCGCCGCGGCGCCGTCGTACGGCGCGGAATACGGGCACCGCCATAAGGACCGTCAACGCGGCGGATATTGCGAGCAGGGCGTTTTCGGACAGGCTCGGCAGACCGAACGCCCGGGTCGCCGCCCCCGCCAGCTTGTAGATCCCCAGAACGATCGTGACGGCCACGACGAGGGCCATTAACGCGTTGCTCTTGTGATTGTTGACGCCGCGATCACCCATCAACATCCGGTCGTTGACCACGATGAGAAGGAACACGGCGACGAACGGCAGCAGGATTCCATTGAGCGCCTGGGCGGCGATGATGGCGGGAACGGGGCGGACGCCGGCGAGACCGAACGCGACGCCGGTCGCCAGGACACCGAGCCACACGGCGCGATATCGGCGCGAGTGCTCGGCCCACCGGGCTTCTCCGCCGCCAAAAAGCCCCCTGGCCGTGATGGCCGCCGCCATGGGCGCGGTGACCGCCGAAGAGAGCCCGGCCGCGAAGAGCCCGAAGGCGAAGAACCACGCGGCCCACCCGCCGAGCCGGTCGGCGAGTGTGCCGGAGAGGGCGGCAAATCCGAACTCACCGGCGACGGCGGTCCCGACGACGAGCACGCCCATCGAGATCAGTCCGCCGAGGACGACGGCGACGGTGAGGCCGAAGCGCATTTCTCCCAGAGTGTGTCCACGGGCGATGCCCGACCCCAGAAACAGGTTGTAGGGGACGACGGTGGTACCGATGAGCCCGAGTACGAGCAGGCTCGATCCGGAGGGCAGCGACGGCACGAAGGTTCCGCTGAGGAGTTCGCCGACCGGCGGCCTGACGAGAAAGGCACAGACGAGAAACGTCACCCCCATCAACGCGACCAGCGCACCGAGCGCCCGCGCGACGGCCGCGGTGCTCCCGAACCAGAGCAGCAGGGCAGCCAGGGAGCCGGTGGCGAGTGTGAGCATTGCGGGCGGGACGCGAAGGCCCAGTCGCGCCCCGGCGACACCGCCGAGGATGTTACCCGCTTCGTACGCGGCGCACCCGAGGACGACCGCACCCAGGACCATGGCGGTCACGAGCACGCCCCCGGCGCCGCCGCGGAACCGGCGCCGGATCGCGCCGGCGAGCGTTCGACCGGAGACAATCGTGACCCGCGCGCTCGCTTCCTGGAGGACGAGGCAGGCCACGGTGGAGAACAGGAGTGCCCACAAGAGCGAATAGCCGAAGCGCGCGCCGGAAGACGCCGCCGTGGTCACGGTTCCCGGGCCGATGAATGCGGCCGAGATAACCGACCAGAAGAGTATCTGAAGAAATCGCTGCATAACGTGAAGGGCAAAAAAAGTGACGGTGTCCTATCGGGGGACACCGTCACTGTACAACCTGGTGGTGACGCGTGTAAACAACGGGGGTCCGGGCCTTCCGCGTCAGCGGCTCACCGCGCGTATCTTTCGTGCCCGCACGCGGTAAACAGTTCCCTCGGTGTTTTCGCCGAGACGCTCGTAGCACGCCACCACGCCGTCGAGCAGCGGGAGCAGGCTCTGGTGCTCTGTGCCGTAGAGGATTTCGTTGATTGCGATTGCGCGACGGTAGAGCGGGAGCGCCTGGTAGAATTTGTCGCGGTCGTAGTAAAAGATCGCGAGGTTGGCCAGTGCCACGGACACGTTGGGGTGGTTCTTGCCGTAATAGTTTTCGTAGATCGCGACCACCTGGATGAGACACTTTTCGGCCGCTTCGCTCCGGCCGCGCGCTTCGAGGACGAACGCCATGTTGTTCCACGACGTCGCCACGTCGGGGTGGCGTTTGCCCCAGACCTCGAGCCGGATTCCCAGCACACTCCGGAACAGAGAGTGTGCTTCCTTGTACCGTTCCTGCGAATAGTACATGCGTGCCAGACGCTCTTTGGTCGCCGCCAGGTCGATGTCGAATTCGATTTCGGCGGCCTGGTAGGTTTCCAGAGAACGCAGGAACAGCGGTTCCGCATCTTCCAGCCGGCCCTGGTCGAGATTCCACCAGGCGAGGCCGCCGAGGGAGTACGCGAGGACGGGCAGGTTGTCGCCGGAAGCGGCGGACGAGATCGAGATGGCACGCTCGAACAGCGGACCGGCCTCGTCGTAAAATCTTACTGTCTGATACAGGGAGCCGAGTGTGGCGGCGCTGCGGGCGACGAGCAGGTGCTTGTCGCCGAAGAACGAACGGCGGATGTGGAGCG
>CBDVDJ010000416.1:0-3686 GCA_965372695.1 uncultured bacterium | reverse complement strand
TATCAGAACATCTACGTGCTGACCGGGGGTATCAACCTGTGGCTCGATCTCTGCAAGCCGGCGCCTTCCGGTGGCTGCGGGGGATAATCCACAACGAAAACCGGCGGCGATCATCACGATCGCCGCCGGCAAATTTCTTTTCCTGCCCGCTATTTTTTCTCTCTTCTGGTGCTGTTACTTGTCGGGATCGGTTTCTTTGTCGGCGACGGTTGTCGGGTCCGCTACGCGCGCGATTTGCTCCTTGATCATCTCGTCGGTGTCCCGGCGGGCCTCCTCGAGGTGCCCCGGATGCTCGTGCTCGTACATCGTTTCCGGCATGGTTCCGGTGAGCCAGCTCGGATTCATCGGGTAAACGTGGGGACTGAAAATCGTGGAATAAAAATGCCACACCACGATCGCGAGTGTTGCCAGCCAGGCCTCCCAGTAATGGATGACGAGCGCTACGTCGAGCACTCCTTTGGGGAGAAACTGGATGAACCAGTTGTCGGCCCACAGCATTATACCGGTGATTATCATAAGGATTGTGCCCCATACCAAAGCCCAGTACTCTGCCTTTTCCACATAGCTGAATCGTTGTATGGACGGCGGCTGTTTGCGAAAACCGAGATTGTACATGATTCGATCGAAGAAGAACTTGAAGTCATGCATTATCGGTATCATGTCGCGGACAAACGTCCGCCCGCGATGGGTTGTGAGGAAGATCATGTGCCAGAGTACGGTCGCCATGAATAGCAACGCCGCGGTCCGATGCACTAGACCGCGAATTTCGAAACCGCGTTCCCATCCGAAAAAGAATCGGGCCATGGCTCCCTGGTCGAAACGCAGCGAAAAGCCTGAAACCACCAGCACGATAAAGGACACCGCGAGCAGCATATGCTGCCAGACCTCGTCGGTGCGCATCCGCCTGACCTGCGGTCTCTGGTCCAGCATGTTCTTGAGCTGGCGACCAAAATCGATCAACCAGTGCAGCACCATCAGGCCGATAATGACGATGATGGCCACGATATAGATGATTTCTACGATGTCGGCGGCCGGCGTACGCAACCCCTCGCCGGATAAACCGTGGATCGGGATGCTGGCGATCTTGGCCGAAATGCCCGAGTGGCACTCGCCGCAGGTATCCTGGAGATTGGCGGGGTATATGGTGGATGTCGAATCGGAGCTCGGGAGGATCCTGTGCACGCCATGGCAGGATGCGCAGTTCGCGACGTGCTTGTCGCCCGCCTTGCTCTTGAGGCCGTGGTAGGAGTCAATAAACGTGGTCAGTCGGTCCGCCTTCAATCCGTACTTTTCGTTGAGTACCGCCGACTCGTGGCACGGCGAACAGGTCAACTCGGCTACCTTGGCCCTCGACACCGGCGAACGGGGATCGTCGGGTGACAGAATTCCGTGTTCACCGTGGCAATCGGTGCAAACGGGCACGTCGGTCTCGCCGCGTCTGGCCAGTTTGCCGTGGATCCCCTCCCAGTAATCGTTTTCGACTCCCTTGTGACACGTGCCGCACGTAGAGGGGATGTTGAAGTGGTTGATACTCGACTCCTGGCTCCCCGGCCCGAGGATCTTGTGAGCCGTTCCTCCGGTGGAGTGGCAGGCGTTGCACGTCGCGGCAACGTAAACGCCCCCCTTGGTGGCCTTCCCGTGAACCGAGGTCTCGTATATCTCGATTGGATGATCAATCAGTATGTCGTACTTGGCGGTGATGTCGAGGTTTTCGTGGCACTTGCCGCAGGTCTGCGGGAGGTTGACCGGGTGAACTTTCGATCTTTTGACCGTTGACGGAAGTACGTCGTGGTCACCGTGACAGTCGCTGCAGTGGGGCATGTCTTCGCAGGTTCCGAGTGCGGCACGTCCGTGCGCCTGGTACTGCTCCGAAGCTTCTTCGTGGCACGACCGACAGCCCTCACAGCCGGGATAAAAACCAGGATCCGGCTTGTGCGGGTCCGTACCGCGGTCTATGTGGCAGTCCAGGCATTCGAGTCCATCGTGAACCGAGTGGGAGATGTCAGCACTGAAACTCGTCCCATGCAGACTGACGTCGTGACAGTCGGTGCAGGTCGAGTTGTCGATGGGTTCGTATTCTTCCGTTTCCTGGGCCAGAGTGACACCCGCGATGACACACGCGGTCACGAAAATGGGCACAGCGCGGAGGCGGTTTCTGGTGACTGATTTGAACAATCCCGAAATTACCATGCAGATTTCTCCCAAGAGTATTGAGAAATTGTTCGACGTACTTGTCGAACGGTCCCTGGCCTGGAGCCGACGGTTTATTCCCGCATTTCGAACATCAGATACCTGGCTTCGGTGTCTCCAATATTCGTGACAGAGTGGGTGTCCGCTTCGTAGTACTGGACGCTGCCCGCCTCGATGGTCTGATCGACCGACCAGTTGTCGGAGGCATACCTCACCGTGAACGGGGTCAGCGCGTACACGACCCGGTTCAGTCCCGGGTGCCTTGGAAGAGATTCCCCCGGCCGCAGGACGAAACGGGCCACGCGCATGTAAGGACTCTCCATGAGCACCTCTGAATTGCCCGGCGCAACGCACGTGAAGTCCTCCGCGCCACCGACGAAAGAATACTCGAACAACCGCGAGAGCTTGCGATAGACTACGATGAAACGGGCGACGGTGTCGCCCACGTTCTCCGCGGAGTGAATCCCCTCATCGTGCCAGTGGAGAGTATTCTGTTTTGGTTCCTCGACGATCTGGCGATCGCCATAGGTGAACTTCATCTTGAAGTCGTTCAGAGCGTAAACAGCCCTGTTCCTCCCGTAGTGGGCGGGGATCTTCTGACCGGGCTCGACATGGAATTTTGCCACCATGACGTAGTCGTTCTCGAACAACAGTTCGGCGTGCTCCGGGGTTTGCTGGGAGATTTCCTTGACCGTGATTCCCTCGTACGCTTCTTCGCGCGCGGAATCCCCAGAACCACACCCCTGCATAATTCCGGCGGCCATCATGACGATCGTCAAAAAACACTTCGTTCTCACGGCATCTCCCTTAGGTTTCCGCAAGCGGCGGTATGGGTCAATTCCCTGCATCGGCTCCAATTCCGAAGCTGGCGTGGGGCGTGTAGCGACGGTTATCGTCGTGGCACTCGCTGCACATGGCCGGCGTGCCGATGCCACCTGTGTGACATTCGTCGCAGTCGAACTCGACATGGACTTCGTCGAGGACGACGCCCGTAATCCCGTGGTTGAAATGCTCCACCTTCCAACCGTCGGCGTGGCAGGATTCGCAGTGCGGGTCGTTGGCGGCGTATTTCCCGCGGACTTTGTGACAGCTCGTGCACGACAGAACCTTATGGTAGGGCTTCAGTGCCCACCCCGTCGTCGCGTGATCGAACAGGTCGTTAGGATTGCGACCGTGACAAAGCTCGCAACCCTCGTCCTCGTCGTGGCACTGGTAACAGGTTTCGTGAAGGTCGATGTCGCCAATCAACCCCAGCGGGTGCGATTCCGATCCGTGAATGTGACAGTTGGCGCAGCCTTCGTTCTTGTGACACACGCTGCAATCTCGATCGTATTTCTCGACGTGATTCAAATGGTGGAATGGCACCTTGTCGCCGTCATCGTAATCCGTCTCGAAAGTGATCAGTTCTATCATTTTCAACGTGTGCCCCTGATGCCGTTTGTCGCGGATCCGGGCGATTTGGGTAGGGCTCATCCCCCCTTCCTTTTTTACGTGGC